>NZ_BAAANN010000010.1:0-272536 GCF_039529815.1 Amycolatopsis minnesotensis
ATCCCGGAGAACCGCTGTCCACCCACCCGGAAAAGTACCGTCCGCCAACCTGGAGACCATCTGTCCGCCCACCCGGAGTTCCCGATGACCGTTGACACTCCGCAAACTCCACCACACGACTATGCAACGTCCACCGCAGCGCCGGGTCCAGTTGACAGCGAGCCACCTCCGCAGACGCCACGACCGATCACGTCTGCGCCGTCGCGTCGACAAGCCAGCGGCAACCCTCACTCGCCGTGACCACGCCCGCCCTGTTCTCGTCGACAACCGACGCCCATCCGCTCCTGCACATCGTTGCGTTCGGTGGCGGAGTCGAAAGTGCCGCCTACCTCACCGAGACACTCACCAACCCGGAAAAACACACCGTAGACCCGGCCAACCTGGTGGTCCTGCACGCCGTGGTCGGGTCCGAGTACGACGACACAATCAGGGACTGCCAGAACCATATCTTCCCCTTGTTGCGCGATCACGGGATTCGCCTCGTTCAGCTGTCTCGCCGTGGTCCACGACAGCACCACGGCATCAAGATCCTGTATGACACCACCACTCCTCGCATCATGCACCGCAAGGGGCCGTGGACCCTGGCACAGCACAACGAAATGAACGGCATCAGTCCCCAGCTGTCCGACCGCCGCTGCTCGTTGAATTTCAAAGGCTTCGTTCTCGACAAGTTCATACTCACCGAGTTTCCCGGCCGGAACTACACGCACACGATCTGCTACAACCGGGACTTATGTTGTGGGTTTGTTATCTGTCCAGTGTCCACGCTCTTCGGTGGATCGTCCCGGCGTCAGAGTTCGATGCGTCGGCTTCGACGAGGATGAGCAGCTCGATCCTGGCCGGGGATCACGCGGGCGATGATCGGTCGGGTGGCGAAGAACCGACCGACGGTGCATCAGACGGCGACCATTGCGAGGAGTACGACTGTGTGCGATCAGCCCGTTAGGTCGATCGTCTTGCTTGTGGTGATGGCGACGGGTGGTGTACACGCGTCGCAGGTAGTTGCAGTGCACACGCTCCGAACACGACGCGCACACCCGACGCGTTCGGCCCTTGGTGCCCGACCGTGCGAAGATCGTCACCCAGTCGCCGTCGCTCTCCACTTGCTCAACGACCAGCTCGCGTAAATGCGGCAGCAAATTATCGAGATCAAGAGAACAACTGCCGACACGATCAACTATGGCGCACACGGCCAGTCGCTGGACCGCGAAACCCGCGCGAGAGCCATATTTCGTGTCCAGTACGTCGTCGTCGCGCACGCCTATGGGATGCGGCCTGGACGCCGAGGCGTAGGTCACCGGGCGTCTTTGACGACGCGGCCGTCCTGGATGACTAGTGCGACCGACTCGGGATCTCCGAACAGGTCGGGGTTTTGCAGCGGGTCGCGTGTCCACCCGGTGAGATCGGCGAGCTTTCCGACCTCGATGGTGCCGACTCGGTCGGCGATGCCCAGAATCTCGGCGTTGATCTTCGTTGCGGCCACCAGCGCGAGCATGGGGGTCTCTATCGCGGCTCGCAGAGTCAGTTCCCGTCCGCGGCCACGCTGGTTAAAGCCGATGAGGTCAGAGCCGGAGCCGACCTTGACGCCGGCGGCCCGCGAGGCCAGCAGTCCGTCGATCTGCCCCTGCAGCACGCCACCGACCCGCTCGACCATCGACGCAGGCAGCCCGGCCTGCGCCGGGTCCTCGAGCAGCGCGTGCGTGATCAGGAGCGTCGGTACGTGCGCCACCCGATTGGCGGCCATCAGCGCCGCCGTCTCCTCGTCGATCTCCGAACCGTGCTCGACGCACGTGACGCCCGCACGGACCGCGTTGCGGATACCGGCGTTGTTGTGAGCGTGGACGGTGACGTAGCTGCCGCGGGCATTCGCCTCGGCCACCGCCACCTCGATCTCCTCGACCGCGAACTGCGTGTCGCTGATCAAGTCGTGCGTCGACATCACGCCGCCCGTCACACACAGCTTGAGGAAGTCCGCGCCGCGGCGGAACGTCTCGCGCACGTTCTTCCGCATCTCGTCCGGGCCGTCGGACAGCAGCGACATCGCCCGCAGTCCTGGGATGCTGTGGTCGTACCAATCAGCAGTCGGTTCCCAGTCGGCCGCGAAATGACCGTGACCGCCGGTCTGACACTGGACAGGGCCGCACTGCAGGATCCGCGGCCCGCGCACCTTTCCGCAGGCGACCGCCTGCGCCAGGCCGGCGTCGATACCGCCGGTGTCCCGCACCGTCGTGAACCCGCCGTCGAGCGTCTGGCCGCAGTTGGTGAACATGTCCGCGGCGAGCTCGGCGACCGAAAGCTGTCTGCGCAGGCTCGGGTTGATATCGCTCGACAGACCGAGATGGACGTGCGCGTCGATCAAGCCGGGCGTGATGGTCATCCCTGCCGCGTCAATCGTGTCGGCACCGGCTGGCGTATCGCCGATGGCCGCGATCCGGCCGTTCATCACGTTGATGGCCTGCCCATCGAGCGGGTCCCGGCCCGTGCCGTCGACGATCCGCGCCCCGACGATCCAATAGTCCGACATCCGCACGCTCCATTCGATCGCTGCGGCGAATGTATGCCGACCGCGCTCGCCGGTGATGAGACAACTGTCGAAAGATCCATGCTCGTGTTTGAACACGGATGGAATCGCCATCGTCGGATCGTTGGCGGGCGAGTGTCGAAATCGTCTCGCGTTTTCTTCGACAGATGGCGATATCGGCGCGCAGCCGCGCGCGGTGACGATGTGATCGTGACTGTTACCGCAGATGTCGTCGTGGTCGGCGCCGGTGTGATCGGGTCGTCGACCGCGCTCGAGCTTGCCCGCGCCGGCTTCAATGTCGTGGTCGTCGATCGCCTCGGCGGGCCGGGGCAGGGATCGACGAGCGCGTCGAGCGCTGTCGTCCGGTTCAACTACTCGACCTTCGCCGGCGTCGCCGCGGCGTGGGAGGCGAAGCACTGCTGGGAGACGTGGGACGAGTACCTCGGTGCGGTCGATCGGGCCGGCATGGCCCGGTTCCATCGCACCGGAATGGTCTTCCTCGACGTCGACGTCGCGCCGAAGGAGCGGGTCATGCCGCTGTTCGACCGAGCCGGCATCCCGTACGAGGTGTGGGGCCCGGCGACGCTCGCGACGCGGCTGGCCGGAATCGACACCGGGCGGTACTGGCCGCCGAAACGGCTCGACGACGAGGCGTTCTGGGCGGAGCCGACCGAACAGCTCGGCGCACTGTGGACTCCGGACGCGGGTTTTGTGGACGACCCCTTGCTCGCTGCGGTCAACCTCGCCAACGCCGCCCGCCAGGCGGGCGCCCAGTTCCTGTTCAAGCGGCAGGTCACCGCCGTGCGCCGGTCGGGTGGCCGGGTCGCCGGCGTCGAACTGGCCGACGGCGAGCGGATCGACGCGCCGATCGTGGTCAACGTGGCCGGGCCGTGGTCCTCGGCACTGAACCGGCTGGCCGGGGTGGGCGACGACTTCACAATCACAGTGCGCCCGATGCGTCAGGAAGTGCATTTCGTGGCGGCGCCTGCCGGGTACAGCGAAGGCAACCGGCTCGGCCCGGTCATCGCGGACCTCGACCTCGGCACCTATCTGCGCGGCGCACCCGGGAACGGGCTGTATGTCGGCGGCACGGAACCCGCGTGCGACCTGATGCAGTGGCTGGACGACCCGGACGAGGCGAACCCCCACCCGACCGGGGCCGTGTTCGAGGCACAGGTCACCCGCGCCGCCCGGCGCCTCACCGACCTCGGTGTCCCGACGGCACCGCGTGGCACGGCCGGCGTATACGACGTCGCAGACGACTGGACGCCGATCTACGACCGCACCGCGCTCGATGGCTTCTACGTCGCGATCGGCACCAGCGGCAACCAGTTCAAGAACGCCCCGGTGGCCGGGCGCTTCCTGGCCGCGATCATCACGGCCGTCGAGAACGGTCACGACCACGACACCCGCCCGGTGCGGTACCGCGGCGAGCACACCGGGCTCACCGTCGACCTGGCGGCGTTCTCCCGGCGGCGGCCCGTCAACGCGGACTCCAGCGGGACGGTCATGGGCTAGCCGGTGGGGAGACCAGCAGCCCGAGCAGGCGGGCGAGCTTCAGCCCGAGGTGTAGCACCAGCCGGTCCCCGCCGTTGCCCAGGCTCATGCCGGTGATCTCCTCGATGCGGGAGATCCGGTAGTAGAGGCTGCCCCGGTGCACGTGCAGGCGGGCGACGCTCGCACGGGCGTCACCGGCTTCGTCGAGGTAGGTCTCGAGGGTCTCGACGAGCGGACCGTCGCCGTCCCCGTCGATGAGCGCACGCAGGCCTGCGGGAACGGCATCCACCGGCAGCTGCTCGATCGGCAGGTGCACGAGCAGCCGGTAGATGCCCAGCTCCTCGTACCCGACGACCGGGCCGAATCCGGGAACGACCTCCGTCACCCGCAGCACGTCCTGCGCTCCGACGTGAGACCGGTGCGCCGCCAGCAGACCGCGCACCGCCGGGCCGACGCCTACCCGGACCTCGTTACTGCCAAGCGCTTTGGCGAGCGAGGACTGCAGATCCTGTGCCTGCGCACGCAGCGCCTGCGGCGAGGGCAGCTTCGTACCGGCGAGCAGCAGCGTTCCGTGCCCGCCGGACCGGGTCATCGCGAGCGCCGGGACGGGCGTCACGTGCCGGACGGCGCGCTGCAAGGCGAAATCCAGCTCGGTGGCGGCGCCATCGAGCCCAGCCAGCGCCGCCTCGCCGACGCGCACCCCGACCACCACGACATCCCCGTCGGCAGGCAGGGTGTCCTTTCTCGCCAGCTCGGCAGCCGCGTGGGTGCGGATGGACGCGTCCTCGGACACCAGGTCGCGCAGCAGTTCCCGGCCCCGGCTTTCGCGCAGATCTCCGATCAGCTGCTGCCGGTGCAGCACCTGGCCGGCCGCCGCGGCGGCTTCGACGGCAAGCCGCAGCTCGTCATCGGTGACCGGATCGCCGTCGTCGATCAGCCACAGGTAGCCGAACAGCCGCAGGTCACAGCGCACCGGCACACATACTCGCCCGAGCATGCGCCGGGCCTTCAGAGCGGGGATCCGCACGGGCGCCTCGGCGGCGGCGATGCCGTGCGACAAGACGTACTCGACGAGATCGGGCGAGCCCTGCCGTCGCAGTACGGAGTGCACGCGGTGCTCGTCGACGTTCTCGTCGTGCGAGGTGTGCACGAGCAGGCGGATATGCGGGTCATCTATCGCGACAGCGCGGTGGAGGCGGGCGGCAAGACCCTCGGCCACAGCGCGAAGCTCGTCCTGCATCAGCAGATGCCTCCATCCGGTCGGCCACTACCAGTGTCGCCGCGCCGTCGACCGTCGGGGGCGGCGCGAACCGACCTGGCCCGACGGCGAACTGATCGTGCGGACTGGTACTGGACAAAGAAGAAAGTATGACATACTTTCTTGCCCGTGACTTCGACCACAGTGCCCCGCCCGGCGGATCTCGCACGCATCGAGAAGGGCCGCGTGACGCGTGCCACGCTGGTCACGGCGGCCCGGGATCTGCTGCGACGCAAGGGGATCGAGAACATCAGCCTGCACGCCGTCGCGTCGGCCGCTGGGTCGTCGGTCGGGGCGATCCAGCTTCATTTCGGTACCAAGAACGGTCTGCTGCTCGCGGTCTACGCCGAGCAGGTCGCCGAGGAGCGGGCCCGGATCGACGCGGTCCTGGGGTCGCTCGCGGGTGAGTCCGACAGCGCGCGCGCACTGGTGGAGCGGCTGTGGGAGGGCTACTCACAGGAGCGGGTCTCCTTCCAGCTGGCGCTGGAGAGCCGGGCAGTCGACGATCCCGAGCTGAGCGCGCAGCTCGTGGCTCTGGTGGAGCAGCACGTCGTACCGGGGGAGATCCTCAGTGCGGCCTTCGGCTGTGACACGCCCGAAGTGCGGGCGTCGCTCAGCGCGGTACTCGCCGCGCTGGCGGGCGTCGCCGGCCTGCGCCACTTGATCCCCGCCAACAAGGTCGACGCCATTCTGTCGCGCGTAGTCGTGATGGCCCGCGCCGTCCTCGAGGAACTCGCATGACCGCCGGCCCTGCTGCCGACAGCCCGCGTCGCGCTCTGGCGCGGCCGCTGGCGATCACCGCACCTCCGGACCAGCCGAAGTACGCGGCGGGCATCGGATATCAATCGTTCGAGGACATCGGGAAGGCTTTCATGCCCGCAGACATTTTCCGGACCGCCGTGACGCGCCGAACGGACGGCGTAGCCGGTTACAGCTCCGTCAGTCCGATTCAGGCCGCCTCGTGACAACCGGTTCGGCGGGTCCGCTGATCATCTCGTTGCGAGATGGCCGCAAGGTCCAGTACGAGGTCTATGGCGATCCCGCCGGCTCCCCGGTCTTGTGGTTCCACGGTGGAGGCTCCAGCCGGCTCGAGGGAGCGATCTTGCACGTCCCGGCGAACCACCATGGCCTGCGACTTATCGCGTTGGATCGCCCCGGCGTCGGCGGGTCAGACCCGCACCCGAACAGATCGGTGCGCGGATACGCGACCGACATCGCCGAGATCCTCGACGAACTCTCCATCGAGCGAGCATCCGTCGGTGGGCTCAGCAATGGCGGCATGTACGCGATGGCCGTTGCGAGCCAGTTGCCCGATCGCGTCCACCGTGTCGTTCCGGTCAATCCTGCCATCCCCGTGGCGGACACGGCGGCACGCGCCGCTCTGTCGCGTAAGACGCGGATGATCTACGGAGTCTTGGAGCGCAACCCTCAACGCTTTGTCCGAGCCGTCGAACAGCCGTCCTCGCGGGGCTGGCTGATAGCGACACTGAGTCGCTTCGGCAACCCTGACGCTCATCTCTTTGCCGATCCCGAACGAGCGGCCATGCTGGCCGCCCTCAGAAGCGAGGCCGCGCGCCAACCTCATAGCGGCGGGCTAGCACAGGAACTCGCGCTGGGCGTCGGTGACTGGGGTTTCGACCACCGAGCGGTCACGACTCCCGTTTTTCTGCTGTGCGGCGAAAAGGATTCGGGACTGGGCTACGCAAAGGTATGGGCGGGAGAGTTGCCGCAGGGCCACCTGTCCCTCGTCCCCGGCGGGCACATGGGGATCTTCGCGCCCGCTGTCGCACGACGGGTCACCGAACTGCTCCGCGGGAGCTGGTGACCGAACCGCCTATTCGGCAGGCGGTCGAGCTGCCGATCGGCGGCGACCTGGACCTGCCACTCGCGCTGTTCTCGGTTCCGCGCCTTCGGGACCACCGCGACAGTGCGGGCTGACCTTCTGTGAGGATCGCATGACGCCGCCATACCCCGTGACGCGCAAGACCGAAGATGTGGAGACCACAGCGGGCGACCCGCCGGTCCCGGACCCCTACCGCTGGCTCGAGGGTGAGGACGAGGAGGTTCTGCGGTGGCAGAGGTGGCAGAACGCCCTGACCACTGAGGTGCTCGGTGACCTACCGGCGAGAGTCCGCGACCTCGTGGACGGGTTGATGGTCGACCGCGCACCCTCTCTGCCCCGTTTCGCCGGCGGTCGCTGGTTCCACGCCAAGGGCAGCACGGTCGTCAGGTCGGACGAACCCTTTGGTGATGGCGCGACCGTGGTGGACATCGGCCAGTTCGCTGACCGCGAGACCGAGCCGTTCCTGAGCTGGCTGTCGCCGTCTCCGGACGGCGCTGTACTCGCGATCGGGGTGTGCACTGACGGCAGCGAGCAGAACACCATCCGGCTCATCGATACCGCGACCGGTGTCGTCCGGGACGACGCCCCGTCGCAGGTGCTGTTCGACGGATGGACCGGCGGGGCGATCTGGCTGCCGGACTCCACCGGCTTCTGGTTCACGGCTGTCACCGGCAGCGTCTTCGAGGTCACTAAGGGAGTTTTCCTGCACCGCCTCGGCGCGGTGACCACCGATCCCGAGCCGATCCCGCTACCCGCGGGGACGATGGACTACGTCATCCCGCAGGCCGGGGGCCGGTGGACGGTGATCGCCCACGGCCTGGCGACACCGGTGCCGTACGCGGTCCACGACGGGAGGAGCTGGCGGCCGTTCATCACCGATGTCTCCGCGACCATCGCCGGGCACATCGTCGGGGACCGCTACGTCGCGGTGACGGACCTGGACGCCCCGCGCGGGCGGCTGGTCGCCATCGACCTGGACTCGGACACCCCGAACGATCCGAGCACCTGGACCGAGCTGGTGCCCGAGTCCGACGCGGTCCTGCGCACGGTCACGCCGGTGGCGGACCTGCTCTACCTGTCCCAGTTCGTCGACACCTACGCTCAGATCAGCATCGTCGACTCCGCGGGCAGAAGGGTCGGTGAGGTTCCGCTGCCGGCGCGGGGCGCGATCAGCGAGGGACCATTCCCGGGCATGAGCCTCGTCCGGCGCGGCCACGACGAGCAGATGTTGCTGTCCTTCAGCACTCCCACCCGCAGCTGGTCGGTTCTGCGGCACATCCCGGGAGCTGACAGCGTCGAGGTCCTGAGGCCTCCGGAGACCGGGCTGCCGGACGCCACCGTCACCGACCTGTGGGCCACCTCCGCTGACGGCACCCGCATCCCGTACCACGTCATCTCCCCGCCGGGAGCCGATGAGGCGCTGCCGACCCTGATCTACGCCTACGGCGGGTTCAACGCGCCATTCCTGCCGCAATACCCCCCGAAGGGCATGGCGGCGTTCGTCGCCGCCGGGGGACGGCTGGTGCTGGCGCACCTGCGCGGCGGCGGCGAACTCGGGCGAGACTGGTGGCACGGCGGCCGGATGCAGACCAAACAGAACTGCTACGCCGACCTGTACGCCGTCGCGCAGGAACTTCTGGATCAGGGGCGAGCCAGCCGGCTCGGGATAGCGGGTGCCAGCAACGGCGGGCTGCTCGCCAGCGTCGCGCTCACCCAGCGCCCCGAGCTGTGGAGCGCGGTCATTCCGCTGGTACCGCTGTGCGACATCGTCGGTGCGCTACGCGAGCCCTACGGCCGGATGGTCATCGACATCGACTACGGGCACGCCGACGACCCGGCGGACGTCCGCCGGATGCTGGGGTTCAGCCCGTACCACCTGGTCCGAGATGGGGTCACATACCCGCCGGTGTTCATCGAGGCCGGCGACACCGACCCACGATGCCCACCATGGCACGCCCGAAAACTCACCGCGCGGCTGCAGGCAGCCCAGGCCGGCCCGTCCCCCGTCCTGATGCGGATCTGGGAGAACGTCGGACACGGTTGGGCGACCCCACGAGACACCGCGCTCAGCGAAGCGGCGGAATGGCTGTCCTTCGCCATGCACCACCTGCAACTACTGCCTAGCCGCTCAGCCGTCGCGCCCGGCAGCGGCGGATCACCAGCGGACCTCGCCCGATGAACCCGGTACTGCCTGGGGACCTCAGCCGCGCGTTCACAGGACTGCGGTTGCGGACAACGCCCGATGAGATAGCCGCGTTCGTCTCCGACGAGTCCAGTCTCGTCGGCGATCCGCCCCTTGTCGTCGTCTCCCCACGGACCGTGCCCGAAGTCCAGCAGGCCATGCGCGTGGCGACCGAGCACCGGCTGCCGGTGGTGCCTCGCGGAGCCGGCACCGGCCTGTCCGGCGGAGCCTGTGCCGTTTCCGGCAGTGTCCTGCTCGACCTGTCACGGATGACCACCATCACCGAGCTGGACCCACAGGCCCGGCTCGCGGTCGTCGAGGCTGGCGTCGTGAACGCCGATGTATCGACCGCCGCTGCCCAGTACGGGCTCATGTACGCACCCGACCCCTCGAGCTGGGAGAGCTCCACCATCGGCGGCAACATCGCGACCAACGCCGGAGGGCTGCGCTGCGCCCGCTACGGCGCGACCCGGGCGTCCGTCCTCGGCCTGGACGTAGTGCTCTCCGACGGCCGACTCCTGAGCACAGGCGGCCGGACTGTCAAACGCAGCGCCGGGTACGACCTGACGCAGCTGTTCATCGGCTCGGAGGGAACGCTGGGCGTCGTGGTGGGTGCCACGCTGAGGCTGCTGCCGCTCCCACCTCCGCAGCTGACCGCGCTGGCCACCTTCCCGGACGTGAAAAGTGCTGCCCTCGCAGCGGCCGCCTTGGTCGCCACAACGTCCCCCACCCTGGTGGAGCTGATGGACGAACTGGTGGTCAGCGCGCTCGATCAGGCCCGCGGCACCGGCTTCGGACCCAGCGTCGGATCCGTCCTCGTGCTGCAGGTCGACGACGCCCCCGCCGCACAGGCCTCAATAAGCACGGCCATGGCCGTGGGAAATGCGATAGACGTCGCGGTCACCAGTGACCAGGGGGAGGCCGCAGAGCTGCTGAACATCCGTCGAGCAACCTTCGCGGCCCTCCAGCGCCTCGGGCCCCTACTGCTGGAGGACGTCTGCGTGCCCGTCACACACCTGGCCGCGATGGTCTCGGCGGTGGCCGAGATCGGGGCAGCGCACGGCGTGCGCACCTGCACCGTGGCACACGCCGCCGACGGAAACCTGCACCCCGTGATCGTCCGAGATGGCCACACGCGAGCCGAGGAGGCAGCTGCGGACGCCATCTTCCGCCAAGCCCAAGCCCTCGGCGGGACCGTGTCCGGTGAGCACGGCATCGGGCGCCTCAAACGACACTGGCTCGAGACCGAACTCGGCGAAGTAGCCCTGGACATCCAGCGCAACATCAAGCAGACACTTGATCCGCTGGGGCTGCTCAACCCAGGAGCGGTCATCCGAGCCAGCGCTGCGTCCCTTCCTCCGGGACATCGCGAGTGACAACAGTAAAGCGACCGGCGTCATCCCTTGCGCTCGCCGCCCCGAACCTCGTCGGGTTAATCCGCAGCGAGACACGTGCCCGGGTGATCGAGGAGACGTACCGGTGTCGCATCCACGGCGCGAGGTTCGCCGACTACATTGCCCGCGCCGACCGGTTCCTGCCAGGGCTTGGCCGGGCGTCTGACCGCAGCCGCGCGGGTGATCATTGTCCAGCGACGTTTCGGGGCTGGTGCACGGTGAGGTCACTGACGCCGCTGCGGGCAGCGAGCTCGCTGGCGAGACGGGTGTTCTCGACGGTGAGCCGCCGGATGTGTTCCTCGTAGAGCTCCACGTGCAGACGCAGTTGTTCGTTCTCGCGCCGCAGCGTGGTGATCCGCTCGCGCAACTCCTGCGTCGGGGTTGATGCCAACGGCGCTGCGAGGATTCGGCTGTCGGCGGACGCGGCGCGGAATCGTTCGACGAGGACGGGGTGGTTGCGGTAGAGCGTGGGCCGGGAGATACCGGCCCGTTCGGCCAGAGCGCTGATGCTAGGGCGGGTCGTTCCGGCGCGCGCTTCGGCGAGCAGAGTGTCAGCGACCGCTTGGATCTGGGCTTCGGTGGACGTAGCACGGTTCAACGGGTGTCCTGCGGTGAGTCGGTGGATTCCAGAAGCTGACTGATCTGTTCGCGTCGCACGCGCAGACGCTCGCGCGCGTAGGGTGCGAGCGCGTCCCTGGCCGCCAGCATGGCGTCCACTGTGGCCAGATGCTGCCGCCAGGCGTCGTGGTTGTCGGCGGTGAGCGCGACGTTGCGGCAGGCCAGGGGCTGGCAGTCACCGAGCGAGGGGCCGTGCTGGGTGCCGTTGTGGCACAGGGCCCGGTCGGGGTTATGAACGCAGGTGACGAAACGGCCGGGATAGACGTGCGGGTCGTGCCGGGCGACGAGCGCGGCGAACTGCCGTCGGTCGCGGGGCAGTATGCCGGGGAACCGGACGTGCCGACCGTACTCGCTGAGCCGGGCAAGGGCCTCCTCGGCGGCCGGACCGGCCAGCCGTTCGTGCTCGTGGCGTTCGACCATCATCGCGAGGCCTTCGCCGCGGACCAGTGATTGCTCCGCTTCCACTTCGGCACGGAACCCGGAGTTCGAGGTGCCCGCGTAGCCCTCGAACATCTGCACGCTGTGGTGCCGATAGGCAATGGCGCCCGCGATGGATCCGCCTGGGCGGCGGGCGATGAACCACGCGAGGGTGCGCCGGAACTGCATCGTGGTCACCCGCGCCGGCTTGCCGCCCACCTCGGGAACACGGTCCGGCAGCCCTCGGGCGGCGCAGTAGTCGTTGATCCATGTGATGAACCCGGCGATGTCGTCGGTCGAGGCCCGGACACTGAGCACCTCGTTGGTGTGCAACTTGCCCTCCCGCTGACCACGGTGATGGTGGCTGGTCGGCAGCGAGGCGAACAGCCAGTCTTGCTCGGCAGGCTGGAGCTGTTCCAGTACTCGCACAGCCTGCGCAACTGGAGCGCCGACGACCCAGGTGGCTTCCACACCCAGCGGGGTGCCCTCGCCCTTAAACGCCCGGCTGGTGACCCTATACCGGGCCAAGCGTCCCTGCGGGTCGGCGTCGACGGTCACGCATCCGCGGCGCAGGTGTTTCACCTCGCTGTCGCGCATACCTGACAAGTAGGCGATCACGATGTAGCAGGCCGCGTTCAATCGCTGTTCGTAGCGTGGATAGGCGCTGTAGGGCATGCGCTTCAGCCACGGTCGTCCGTCGACCTCCGCGGTCATCGGGCACCACAGGTAAGCGTCGTCGGCGATGTCGAGCTCGGCGATCGCCTGCTCGATGAGCACCCAGTTGCTGGCGCACTTCAACGAGTTGCGGGCGATGTCGACCTCGCGGGCCAGGTGCGAGATGCTCAGCCCGACCGGGCCGCCCGGCAGCGGTCGGCCAGCCTGGCGGTAGCGCTCCAGCACGGCGATCAGGTGAGGCTGGGCGGTCTTGCTTCCCGCCGCGCGGTGTCCGTGCCGACGTCGCCAGCTGCAGGAGTAGAGGTGAGCCCACTCGGCGCGGGCGCGCAGGATGTCACCTGCGAACTCCTGCACGTATCGCAGGGCCCAGCCGAGCAGCGGACCGAGGACAGCTTCGGGGATGCGGTCGGTGGTGTTCTCGCTGACACGTTTGCTGTCGCCTTCGTACCAGCGTTCCAGCGACGCCGGGTCGAAGTCGAGCCGGTCGCTTACCAGCTGATCGCGGTAGATCCACAGCCTGCGGACGGTTGCTCGGAGCCCGGCTCGCCATGTAGCGGAGACGCCCAGGCTGATCAGGTGCTTGCGGTAGGCGTCCACCGTTTCCGGCCCTACCTTGGCCAGCGGCGGGGCGTCTCGATCAGCGAGCCATTCGAGAAAGATCTTCAACCGGGTGAACTCGACCCGGATCGTGACGATGCGCGGTCGGCGCTGCCCTTCCGGAAGCTCCCCGGCCAGCTGGGCGAAGAAGAACTCCTTGGCTACCGACCGTTATCGGTTGGGCAGAGTGGTGAAGTCCAGCTTCAGGCTGCGTTGCTGTTTTTGCAGCAGCGCCGGGGACAAATCCCACACCTCCTCGCCGAACCGCGCGGTGGACGCCAAAGCAGCGCCGTCGCGCAGCGGAGTCCGCGCGAAGATCAGGGCATCCGCGCTGATCGGCGCGGCGTCGGTGCGGTCGTGTGCCGTGGTCATGCGGTTTCCCCTGGTCCTTCCAGCAAGTCCAGCAGCGTCGCGGCACTGCCATCGGCGCCCGACCGGGCCTGGTCTACTTCGGCGGGGGTGAACGTGGGCAGGATGTCCTCGGTGATCGACAGCCAGACGTGGCCGTATCGGTGCCACCACTGGTCGCGTTTGGTGCCGCTCCACCGGTGTTCGAGCTCGGCGAGCAGGTCAAGCAGGCTCGGCAGGTGCTCGGCGGTGACGACTGCGTTGCGGCAGGCGAAGCAGGCCAGGAACGACGCGCGGCACACGCCGTCGTTGAATGGGCTGTCCCGGATGCCGGTGCACTACGTGAACACGGTCGTCGCCGCGCGCCGGTCGGCATCGGCCTCCACCACCGGCAGCGGTCCGCCGCTGCCGTCCAGGACTCGCTGGTGGGCGGCTCGCGCGGCGGCCTCCGCGTCGGATACCGCATCGGCGACGACGTCCTCGGCCCAGTCACGAACCGTGGGATCACCGGCGAGGTAGCTGGAGAACAGCACGTCCTGGGTGTTGGTACGTATCGCCGGGGGAAGGTGCCCGCCGACGGCGCGGGTCGTGCGCCGCTCCACGGTGGTCTTGAGCCGGTTCAACGTCAGCTGCACCGATGCACCGTTCTCAGTCAGTTCGTGTCGCCGGGCCCACCGGCCCAACGCCAACCCTCGCGAGAGGTTGGCGGCGAACGGGTCGGCGTGCCCGCCACCCGCGAAGGCGTCGCGCACGCCGCCGTTGAACCACACCGACCACGCCGTCGCCGAGCCGCTGAAGGCGCGCGACCGCGCGGTCAATTCCAGCAACAGAAGGTAGAGCCCGCCCGGCGTGTGCAGTTGCCGGCTTGGCGACCCGATCTCCCACACCACGTCGGCGAACCAGTGCCCGGCCCCGCGGCGCCGCTTCACCGCCTGCACCTGAACCGCCTGGTCGTCCAGCCGCCGGTGTTCGGCGGGGAGTTCCTTGATGGTCTCGCCGTTGCGTCCCGAGACCGCCACGCCGAGCACCAGCAACGGGGCCAGGTCCAAGCTCACCAGGAACAAGCGGCTGGCGTAGTCCATGCGCGCCCACGGATGCGGCGCCCCCGTCGGAAACCGAAACCTCGGGACCTCACCCGTCGCCGCCAGCTCCACCAGCTCGGCCGCCTCACGGCGCTGCTGCGGGCTGAGCCCGCCCCTACCCGACAACGCCGCAGCCAGCAAGCGTTCGCCCGCGCGGATGCGGTCGCGTATCCGGGCGACGTCCGAACGTGCGGCCCGCACAATCTGCGCGAACACCTCGTCGCTGTAGCCGGGCACGCCCCGCGGTCCTGCCTGGTTGACCATCAGCTGACTTGTGGCCAACCAGGCGCGAGTGTCCGGACGCAGCTGCTCGGCGGGCACCTCCATCAGCACGCGGCAGATCCGCCGCATCTCCGCCATCACGGCGACCTCGCTCATGGTGGCCAGTCGGTCGAGCCGGAAGCGCCGCAGGTGCTCCTGCGTGATCTCGCCGATCGTGTCCGGCCGTTGCCCCGGCAGCTTGGCCAGGAACACCGCGAACCGTCGCAGCGACTGCCACGCGTTGTTGGCGCTGGACAACGTGTGCAACGTGCCGGTGTACCCGGTCCGCACCGCGAACGCCGCCGCCAGCTCCGCACGCATACCCGGCACCGGAAGCTCGGCGAAGTCGTAACCGCGCGCGCGACCATCCCGGCCCTCGAACCTAACCACCAAACCCTCGCCCGCTAGCTCGACCACAGCCGGGGCTTGATAGATCCCCGCGGGCTGGGTCGAGGTTCGGCCACGGCGCGTGGTCGCGCGGCGTGATCCGCGGCTCGGTTCAGACGGCCTCACGCGCTACGCTCGCCGAGTTCAGAGCCACCGGCGACGACGAGCTCGTTCTGCGTGTCCTCGGTCTCCAGAGCAAGGTCGGCCGCGCGCAGCAGGCGTGGGTCTTCCCACGCGTCGCCGACCAGCGCCATGCGGGTCTCCATCTCCAGCTCTGCCAAGGTGTGCGGGTAGATCTGCGTCGTTTCGACGGAGCGATGACCCAGCCGACGGCGGACCCAGTCCAGCGGGTCGCCGAAGACCATGTGGTAATGGCGACGCTGCTCGGGATTCATCGAGTCCAACACCCTGAGGTGACCGCGTTGCAGGTGTTCCAAGGTAGTCACCGCGAAGCTGTGCCGAAGCATGTGCGGATGGCAGTAAATCATCAGCCCCGACCGCACGCATCGGTCGCTGGCGGCACGAAACACCGACTTCCACGCGTGCAACGTCAACGGCAGGCCATCCCCGCCCAGCCATAGCGCCGCCGGTTCCAACCCCTCGGCAGTGCGTCGCAGCAGCCGGCTCCGCTGCTCGGGACCGAGCCGGTCGACACCGATCCAACGAGCGTCCAGTCGCACGGCTGCTCGTGTCGGATGGTCCACGATCAGGGCGTCGGCGAGCCGGTCGTAGCGACCCGCTGCACGGGCCCGCGTGACCGCCTCGGCCCGGTCGACCTCAACGTAGGTCCACAGATCCCGAAGCACACTGTCGGGGAAGTAGATGTTGCGGGCCGACCCTAGCTTCGCTATCGACGCAGGCAACCACGACCGATAGTAGCCGTGGAAGCCGTCCCTGTCTGGCAGTTCGTAGATCGTCAGGCTGGACTGCTCCTCCAGCCGAAGCCCGGTGCGAACCATCGTGTCGGCGTAGGCAGCGTTGCGCGCGACTCGTGCGCCGCGAAACGTCGGGTCCGGCAATCCATCCGGTCGATAACCGCGGAGCCCGACGTCCCGCCATGCCCGGTACATCCGTGGCGGCAACCACTCCACCCGATCCCGGCCAACATCCGGCCGTCGCTCCGCCGCCGTCTCCAACTCCCGTTGCAGACCCCGATTCCGTGAATGCGTCCGCGCCCGGCGCTGAACAATCGGCGAGTGCTCGATGTGTCCGCTACGGACAGCCCACCGGTAGAACCCGTTGACCGACGACACCTCACGATCCCAAGTGGACGCGGCCACCAGCGGCCCCGACTCGTCGCGACAACGCCAATACTCGAACGCCCGCCGATCGTCCTCCGTAGCGTCTCGCCACATGCGCGGCCGATCCCCATCACTCGCTGCAGCATCGGCGACCAAGGGACGATGAAACCACAGGAAATCCAGAAATCGAGCCAAATCCCGCGTCGAGGCGTCGTGAGTGTGCCGTGAAGCGGTAGCCATGCGATACGAGTCGAAGTACCCGTTCAGCACAACGTCGTACGAACCATCCGGAGCCAGCAGAAACGGACTCCGCTCCACGATGTCCTCAGCCGCAAGCCAACCGTCCACATGCCCCAACTCCGCCAGCAAGGGTCGTGGCTCACTCGGCCAACGGCGTCCTCGCTCGGTGAACTGGACCCGCCAACGCTTGATCAACACCAGGCGACCGTACCAACGTGGACAGTGTCCACCCATACATACGCCGAGGAGCGAGCGCGCGCCGACAACGACGACGTCTACGCGACCCAGACCCGTCAACCTGTTCACCACCTGATCGACTGGGGGTGGTCGCGCGAACGCTGCCTGCGCCTCCTGAAACAGAAATACCGGATCACGTGGAAAAAGTCAGCGTGTTCATTCTGTCCGTTCGCCGGATCGAAAGCGTCCATGCCCGCCCTGATGCAATGCCGCGTAGCTTAAGATGATCATGTTGGTGTGCATGGGTTTTGGTGATCCGGCGTGGTGACGTGCTTGTGTTTTCTCGGGGTGGCAAGGTATCCGGTTATGGACGCGAAGTGTGGTGGCAACGCCGGATCAGGTGTCACTGGGTGTGTTGGTGACGGCGGTGCCGCGGGATGCGGTTGACGATGCGATCGTGGTGTGCGGGGTGGGCGCGAAGCGATCGGATGGGAAGTTGCCTCCACATGTGGTGGCGTATCTGACGATGGCATTGTGCCTTTTTCCCGAGGACGACTATACCGAGGTGGTCACCAAGGTCACTGGGTCATTGGATCAGTGGGGATGCTGGAACGCGGCCTGGCGGGTGCCGACTTCGAGCGCGGTCACCCAAGCGCGGAAACGGATGGGTCGTAACGTTTTCCCGGAGATCTTTGAGCGGGTATGTGGTCCGGTGGGCGGTGAGTCGTCGCCGGTGGCGGCCATGGTGGCGACCGGGCGTGCACGGGGATCCTGGTTGCGGAACTGGCGACTGATGGCTATCGATGGGTTCGACGTCGACATACCAGACACTCAGGAGAATGCCGCGGAGTTCGGATACGCGGGCTCAGGTGACACGCGTTCGGCGTATCCGAAGGCGCGTGTGGTGGCGATGTCGGAGTGCGGCACGCACACGCTGGTCGCCGCGGAGATCGGCTCTCGCGCGGTGGGGGAACAGACCATGGCGCTGGGACTGTATCCGCGGCTGCGTGATGACGAGTTGCTGACCGCCGATCGTGGCTTTTACAGTTTTCAGGCATGGGGACTGGCGGCGGGAACGGGCGCGGCGTTGGTGTGGCGGGCACCGACCCGCCTGCGATTGCCAGTGGTGAAAGTGCTAGATGATGGGACCTTTCTATCGGTGGTAATGAAACCGGGAATGCGCGATGCCCGACGAGAACGAATACTCGCCAAAGTCGGCGCCGGCGAGGACATCGATCCCACGGAGGGTTCTGTGGTGCGAGTCGTGGAGTACGACGTGCCGGACCGAGTGGGTGGCGGCACCGGTGAGGTGATCGCGCTGCTGAGCACGATCACCGACCCAGCCGAGGCAAGCGCCGAGGAACTAGCTGACGCCTACCACCAGCGCTGGGAGCAAGAAACGGCGCACGATCAGCTCAAAACGCATATGCGAAGGCCAGGCAAAGTGCTGCGTTCACGGCTACCCGACCTGGTGTACCAAGAGATCTGGGCCTGGTTGATCGTTCATCACACCATGACGGCGTTGATAGCCAGGGCAGCAGAGGCCGCCGATCGTGATCCGGATCAGGTGTCGTTCACCAAAACCTCCGTCTCATCCGCCGTACCGTGACTGGTAAGGCGGGTTTTTCCCCCTGACAACTGGGACACCGCGCTACCAGGTTTGACTCTTCACATGGCGCACTGGACACCGGTAGTACGTCGTCATCGAACCTGCCCCCGCGCAGTGAAACGCGCTCGCCACAACAGCTACCGAGTCAAAAAACCCAGTGATGCCAGCAGCGTTCGCCACCCCGGCCCAGCCACGATTCGCATCCGCGCTCTCACACCACAAACAACATGATCATCTTAAGCTACGCGGCATTGGGTGCAGGTGGGTGTTCGGACATTCGGCGAGGATTTCTTCGAGGTCGCCGATTGCTGCGCGGAAGCCCAATGTCTTGGCGACACCCGATACGTTCAGCACGATTTCGTCGACTCCGATGGTGCGGTATTCGTCGAGCCGTTCGTGGATGTCGGCTGCCGTCCCGTACAGGAAGACACCAGCGTCTACGAGCTTTCCGAAATCCGAGCCGTCACCGGAAAGCTCGATACCGGATCGTCGCAACGCATCCTGGTAGTGCGGCGCGCGCAGGTGTGCGCCGCAGGACGCGGCGGCGAGGTCGGTGACGTCGCGATCGACCCCGGCCAGCGCGACCGGTACGAACGCGGTGACCCGGACCGGCTCCGGGAGCGCGCGGTCCGGCGCAGCGCGCATCGCGGGCAGCAGAATTCTGTCCAAATAGGACGCCGAGCCGAGCCAGGTGATCGCGGCGTCGGCAACCTCGCCGGCGAGCACGGCCATCTTCTCCCGCAGTACGCCGAGCCCCACCGATACCGGCGCCGATGGGCAGGGGCCGAGCCTGGCGTAGGTCGAGTAGTGCTCACCACCAACTTCCGTCGGCTGTCCGGAAAGCAGGCCGCGGACGATGCGGACGTACTCCTCGCTGGCTCGCAGCGGGCTGCTGTACCGGCTGCCCAGCATGCTTTCCTGTACCACGGGTTCGCCGGGGCCGAATCCGGCGAGCACGGGTTGCCCGGTCGAGATGGCCACGGAGCGGGCGTCGAGCGCTGCTTGGTACGGCGATCGGAAGGGCATCAGCGATACGCCGAACCCGGCGGGCACCCTGATGCCGATCCCGGCGAGCCAGGTGATCAGCTGATGCGCTTCGATCGTCATGGTCTGTCCCTGCCACAGCCGGTGCGCGCCGGTCCAGCGAACCAGGTTCGCGAACGGGACGGCCTGCTCCGGCCGGGCGGGCGCGAGCGGGAACAGCAGTGAGTACCGCATGGTCAAGCCTCCTGGCTGCGTCAGCCGACGCGGTCGAGTGTGCGGTCGAAGGCACCGCCGGTCAGCGCCACCGGGATGGGCACGGGCACGTGAGGCGAGTCGTGCAGCAGCACATCGGTGTCGCCGATCCCCGCCCAGCCGAGCATGTACCCGATAAGCGAAGTGCGGCCGGGGATCCCGGTGCGGAACCCGTTGGCGCGGACGGTCTTCAGCACCCGCTCCTGATATTCGTGTGCTCGCGTCGTCAGCGAGTCGTCGCCGAGGATCCTCGCCGTGGCGAGCAGGGACTGCACCACGCCGCTGCTACCGTGACAGACCGAGAGATCGACTGGAACATCCTCTTCGAGCCTCGTCGCGTCGTCGGCCATCGCAGCGAGCCGTCCGCGGGTGAGCCAGTCCGCCCTGCCCGCCGACGACAGGATCTCCGCCGAGGCCAGCAGCAGGCCGGCCGCGCCGTTGCACCAGCCGGTGTGCGGTGACCGCACCGGTGCTGCCAGGCGCGCGGCCAGCCAGTCCGCCGTCGCCGTCACCATGTCCTCGTCGGCGAAGACCGCGCCCGCCCTGGCACACGCCCAGCGCAGCCCGAGCTCGCCGTGGGCGAGGTCGAACCAGTCCACCGACCTCGGTGCGGCGAGCTGGCTCAGGACGACGTGGTGCAGCCGCGCCAGCCGATCGTCGCCGCACATCGCGCCGCCCGGCCGCGCCAGCAGGGCCATCAGCAAACCGGGTGGGCCGTTGGCCAGGTCGTCTTCGACGGTGCCGGCGGCAACCCGTGCGTCGACCGCGTCGAGCATCGCGAGTAGACCGATTTCATCCATTTTGGACGGACTGGTGAGCAGGAGTGACGCGGTTCCGGAGAACACCGACTCCGGCATCCGCGCGAGCGACTCGCGGTAGTCCGCGAGCAGGGAGTCCAGCCCGCGATCCGCGCCGAGGTAGGTTTCCCGGACCTCGTCGTCGTACCGTGCCGCGCGCTCCAGGAACGCGACGATGCCGCCGGTGTCGTGGAAGGAAACGCAGTTGCCCGGCGTGATGGTGGTGGCATCGCGACCCGGCCCGATGCCGCAGACCCAGCCGATCTCCCGGCCGCGCTCGCCGTCGAACGACACGCCGATCTCGGTGATGCGGTCCGCGATCGCCCGCCACCAGGTGCCCGGAGTGCACGAGGCCGTCCCGCCGAACACGCTCACCGCGGACAGCCCCGCGGGTTCGTCCGGTCCGATGACCTCGCCGAAGCACTCTTCGAGCAGGAACTGGTGGTAGACGTCGGCGCGGGCCGCGTTGAGCTCGACGCCGCGGCGCGCGACGTCGAGCGGTGTCGTCTTGAACACCCCGTGGCAGCGTTTCGCCAGCGTGCTCAGTTCGGTGGATCCGCCGCGCAGCACGAAGTACGGGACGTTCCCGGTGCGCAATGATGCCCGTTCCTGTTCGCTGACGAATTCGGCCGCTTCGGGTGAGAATCCTTCCGACACGCGGGTGAGCAGCCGGAACAGCCGCTCCGCCTCCGCCGGTTCGGCCAGGTAGTCCGGGTGCGTCGACGCGTCGATGAACCTGCCGTAGATCATCGTCGCGCGCAGCACGGTCCTCGCGGCCATACCGGCGTGCTCGTCGAACACAGCCGTGATAGCGCCGGAGCGGAGGAACCGCAGGCCGTCGAAGTACCCGGCGAGTACGTCCGTGAAATGTTCTGTCGCCGACAGCGGGCGATTCGCGAGATGCGGGACGTTGTCCTCGTGCGCGAACTGGATGGGTTCGAACCCCACCGCGACCGCATCGGTGCGCGCGTCGCGGATCGCGGCCCTGGTCATGGTCGAGCTCTGGTCGCCGGCGACGCCGACACCGGCCAGCACCACGTCGATCGGCGAGGACGGATCCAGCACCGGGACGAGCATCGTGGAGACCACCGACAGCCGCAGTTGGTTCACCAGCGCGTGCGGCAGCGTGTCGTCGTCGAGCCCGGCGTCGGACCGGATGACGGTTTCCGTGTCCACCACGCACGGGTACTCCCCCGCTGCGAGCAGGTTTTCCTCGTGCAGGTCCGAAGCGCCGATGGCGCCGAAGATCGACGCGAGCGCGCCGAACCGGTAGAAGTACCGGGACGGCTCCTCCGGCGCGATCATCGGCTCGGTCCGCACGAACCGCTGCCAGCCGTGCGATCCGACGGTGATCGAGTCCGGGACGCAGTGGCGCAACGGGAACCGCAGGAACGGCTCGGCCGCGGCGTAGATGTCGCGCACGAACCGGTCGGAATCCAGCGCGCGGGGCTTGTACATCACCCTCGCGCCATCGGCGAGCCGCAGTCCGATCACCTGGCGGTTGTCGTTGTGCGGGTCCGATCCGGTGCCGAAGATCCGCACGATGGGCTCGTCCTGCGGCGAGGGCCCGATCAGCTCCGCGTTTCGCAGCGCGGGTTTGTCCTCGGCGTAGGCGGTGAAGACGTCGGCGAAGGCTTCGAGCGAGTTGCGGCGCATGGTTTCCACGCGCGCCCTGAGCACGGGGTACTTGTCGAGCATGCCTTCCGCGATACCGTGCTGCGTCAGCCGGGCACCGAACGCCCGCAGCGCCTCGTCGGAGTCCGTGCTCATCGGCAGGCCGATACCGGCGCGGAACGCATGGAACTCGCCGATCAGGGCGCGGTACGCGTGGCCTTCGACGAGCGCGATCAGTCCTTCCCGGATCTCGTCCAGTACCTCGCCGACGTGCTCGGGCGCGGTGACCGCGGCGACGGGGCCGCGCAACGCGGCCGTGACCAGCTCGCGCGGGACCACGTGCCGGTAGAACGGGAGGAAGGCCGGTACGGTCACCGCGGACTCGCCTGGCCGGGTTGGCTGTGCCATCGTCAGTTCCCTCCGACGGAGAGCTCGTCCTGCTTGTCGCCGTAGAGTTCCGAGTAGACGGACCCGTCGGCGAGCAGGCGTGTGTGGTTCCCGCGTTCGACGACGCGGCCGTGGTCGAGCACGTAGATGTCGTCGGCGGACTTGATGGTCTCCAGCCGGTGCGCGATGATCACCTGCGTCGCGCCGAGCTCCTGGATGATCGTGGTGACCCGTCGTTCGTTGATCGTGTCGAGTGACGCGGTCGCCTCGTCGAACACGATCACGGAAGGGCGTTGCAGCAGGGCGCGCACGATCGCGAGCCGCTGGCGCTGGCCGCCGGAGAAATTGGCCCCCATCTCCGAAACCAGGGTATTGAGGCCCATCGGGAGCTCCTCGACGAAGTCGAGGATTCCCACGCTTTCGCAGTACTCGCGCACCTTTTCCGGCGAGATGTCCTGGCCCATCGTGAGGTTCTCCAGGATCGTGCGGTTGTGCAGGTGAACCTCCTGCGGGATGTAGCCGATCGCGCGCCGCAACGAGTCCCGGTCGTACTCGGTCATTTCGTGCCCGCCGTAGCGCACCGCTCCCCTCGACGGTTCGTAGAGCCCGCAAATGATCCTGCCCAGCGTGCTCTTCCCCGAACCCGATGCTCCGACCAGTGCGACCTTCGAGCCCGCCTCGATGGTCATCGAAACGTCGCGTACCACGAAGTCGCTGTGCTTGGTGTATCGAAAGCTGACGCCGTCGAGGCGGATCGAAGTCGAGGCGAGGCTCGTGCGCGTCCCGCCCGGGGTTTCCGACGGCGACTTCGCGATATCGCTCAGGCGCGCCATGTACCGGGAGGCCTCGGTGAACTCGGTGAAGGTCTGGAAGACCGAAGTGGACAGTGAGAAGTAGGTCGCGGAAACCGCCTGCACCGCTATCGCCGCGCCGAGCGTGATGTCGTTGTGCGCCACGAAGTACAGGCTCGACAGCAAGAGGACGAGCGGCCCGAACATCTGGGTCGTGCCCGTGACACCCGCGATCTTGCCCTGCTGCAGCCGCATTCTCGCCTTCATCGCGTCCAGCGACGCGGTGTAGACCTTGCTCCAGCTCTCGACGAACTCGTCGGCGTACCCACCCATTTTGATGGTCGGGATGGACACGATCGCGTCGAGCTGCGCGGACTGGCTCTTGCTCATCTGGCTGATCTCCGCATCGACGACCTCGAGCACCCGCACGCGCGTCTTCATCAGGTACACCGCGTTGAGCAGGAACAGCCCGATAGCCAGCAACCCGAGCCGCCTTTCGACGGCCAGCAGGTACACCGTCACGCACACCAGGGTCCCGGCGTCGAGAACACCTTGGGCCACACGGGAGGACAACAGGTCCCTGATCGTGTTCACACTGTTGAGCCGGAACAGCAGCTCACCTGGCTGGCGGGTGGTGAAGAACCGGTACGGCAGCGACAGCAGTTTGGTGAAGGTGTTCGTCATCAAGTGGTCGCCGAGCAGGGAGACCACAGTGGACAGTATGACGATCCTGGTCAGCTGCACCCCGAAGTGCACCACGGCGACACCGAGCACGACGGTGATCAGCCAGGCGAGGTCACCGAAGCCCTGCCATCGCGAGAACTGGTCGACCGCCCAGCTCGTGAGCACCGGGATCCCGAGCACAGCGCCGTATCCGCTGAACGAGAGCAGGCCGACCAGCGCGATCCGCTTGCGCGACCCTTCGGCGAACAGCGGCATGCCGCGCCATTCGGCGAACGGCTTCTGCCGCGTCCGCTCGAATTCCGGGCCGGGCTCGGCCGACAGCGCGACACCGCTGAAGCCCGCCTCCAGTTCCTCCCTGCTGAGCCTGCGCCTGCCGACCGCGGGATCCATCACCACCGCGCACTTGCCGTCGAACTTCTCGAGGACCACGAAGTGGTAGTCCTCCCAGTGCAGGATCGTCGGCGACGTGAACTTCGTGAGCGCGGAAACGTCCCTGACGCGGAACAGCTTCGCATCCATCCCACGGCCGCGCAGGAACCGGGCCAGCTGGCCCGCGCTCAGTCCGTCGCGCCCGGCGTCCATGTCCGTGCGCACGCTCGAGATGTCCTCGGCCCGGCCGTAGTACCTGAGCAGCGCCACGCAGCAGCACAGGCCGCATTCGGTCTGGGTGACCTGGGTCGCGGTCGGCACCCGCCGCCTGCCGGTGTTCGGTTTCATGCTGAACGCCCTTCCACGGTGAGTGCGATCGGGGACACCCGCGCGGCCGGGTCCAGGCGGTTGACCAGGTGCAGCAGCACGCCCGCGGTGCCGACCATCACGCTGCTGGTGTGCGCGTACCTGCTCGTGGTGTCTTCGATCTTGCGCGCGAACACGTCGGGGCGGAGCCAGTCCGACTCGATCTTCGCGAGCTTCTCGCGCACCGAGTCGTCACCGCCCCGCGCGATCCCGACCAGCGTGTCGTGGTTGCCGAGATCGCCGTGGCACCACGTGAGGTTGCGTCCGAAACCGAGCCGGAGGATGTTGTCCACCGCCCTGTCCCGCAGCGCGGTCACCACGTCGTTTTCGGACACTCGACGGTACGACGAGAGCGCGAGGGCGATGCCGGTCGAACCGTGGCACCACCCCGTCGAGAACTTCCGCGGTGCCGCCGCGTTCGAGAACCAGTTCCCCGCTTCCTGGTCGTAGAACGAACCGAGTCGGGCGACCAGTGCGGCGAGCGTGGCCTCCACGACGTCGCGCTGCCCAGCGGGAACCCACGGATGCGCGCGGCTCAATGCGTGGACGACGCCGCTGAGCCCGTGCGCGAAACCGGATTGGGCGACCACGTCCGCCCTCCCCTCTCCGTGCCGGAGCCCGTCCACGAGCGACGCGGTCAGCACCGCGGTCGCTTCCTCGGCGTGGGGCCCGCCGATCGCCATCACGCACCCGAGCACTCCGGCGAGGCCGCCGATCGTGTCGAGCGGCAACGCGTTCGTCGGCTGGGAGCGCACCTGCGCGAGTACGAGAGGCACCGCTTCCTGCGCGGCGGTGACCCAGGATTCGTGCCCGAGCAGCCTGCCCGCCGCCGACAACGCGAAAAGCGTGCCGGAAAGCCCGCGATAACCGCCGAACCCTGCCTGCTCGACGCTGCGCGCCTCGTACCTCTGCCCAGAAAGGATTTCCGCGGTGGTGGAGAAGATCTGCGCGGCGAGGTCGCGGTACCGGTCCTCGCCGAGTGCCCGTCCCGCGGCGGCGAGCGCGAGCGCGATACCGACCCTGCCGGTGTAGAGGTCGTACCCGAGCACACCGGCCGGCCACGGCCGGTTGGTCTGCGCGGAGGCGAGCGGGCCGATCCAGGTGCGGGGCAGGTGCGCGAACCGGTCCGGCAGCGAGGTCGCGACCAGGGTGTCCGCGAGCCGCGTCACGAGGTCCGTCAACTCGCCGCCCGGCCGCTCCGGCGCGGGCGGCGGGCTCGCCGCCGGGCCTGCCGCCAGGTGATTGTCCGGAAAGCGCGAGGAGAAGGCGGAATAGATGAGCTTGAGCTGTTCGGTGAGTTCGAACTCGGACAGTGCGGCGGTCTTCGCCAGTGCGCGCTCGACCGGAGACTGTTCGAAGCACGCGCCGACCTCGATCCCGTCGCCGTCTTCGAGGGCGACGCCGGTGGCCGCGACCGTGAAGTACGGCACGTCCCGTTCGGCGAGCTGGCGCAGTTCGGACAGCACGATGGCGCGCGAGGAGGTTTTGCTCGCGATCGCGATTCGCTTCAGCAGGGCCAAATACGGTTCGAAACCGTCCATCGCGGCGGCGCCCGACGCCAGTCGGAGCGTTTGGGCGTACTGCGCGGTCGGGTTGTGCACGTAGCGGACCCGCACGCCGATGGCGACCTTGCGCACCAGTGCGTCGAAGAACGCACGGTCGGCCGCAACCGCGCGAAACACCCTCGCGAACCCGTCCGCCATCCTGGCGCCGAGCACGCGGGTCTGCTCCTCGGTCAGCTCGTCGACGACGGTCCACCGCTCCTGCGCGCCCTGTGCGGCGAGCGCGAGCCGGACCCGGTCGGTGTACGGATCTTCGAACCGCATCGACTTGAACGGGGAGGAGCCACGGCCCTGGGCCCCGAGGAAGCCGAGGTCGACGTGCCCGCTGTCGTCGCCCTTGCCCATCATGACCAGCGGCAGGATCCCGATCCCGTAGATCGACTGCCCGATCGTGTCGTAGGCGTTCCCGTCGGCCTCCGGCGTCGGACCGACGTGGATCCGTGCCGGGTGCAGGAAGGTCTCGAGGTCGATGGGCACCGGGCCGCGCCGGGTGGCCACGATGTTCTCGAAGTGCATGTCCCTGGCGTTGAGCAGGTACAGCACGGCCGCGAGTTCACCGCTGGCCGCCATGAACTCCGCGGACAGGTCGGAGACGTCCTCGGTGCCAACGTATTCGACGTAGCCGTAGCCGTCGCGCTCGAGTACGGCCGCCGAAGCGAGCGAGGTGCCGAACCGGTCGTTGAGCGCGTGCGCGATTACCTCGTACGCCGCTTCACACGAGACATCGCGGGGTTTGTACGCCAGTTTCTTTCCCGACCGGAACCGGAGCACGGACACGGTGTGGCCGTGGTGGTGGGAGTCGCCGTCGGCGAGCCCGAACGACACGAGCGGATCGGTGACCTCGATACCGAACACGGCCGCGATGGCCTGGCGATCGCCGAGCAGCCGTCCGCAGAACTCGCGTGCGTTCGCGATCTCGTGCCGCAGCAGCGTGTGGGAAACCTCGTGCAGCACCGGGAAAACGAGCCCGCTGACTTCCTCGAAGGACGTGCGCAGTGATGCGTCGACGAAATGCTCGTACCGCGCGGCCGGATCGTCGCCGTCGAGCCGCCCCTGCTCCCGCGCGTGGTTGACCGCGGCGACCAGCGGCCTCGTCCACACCTCGCGGAGCCGGGACTCGGCGCGATCGAGCATCTGGATCACCGCACCGCGCACGTCGTCGAAGAGTTCCGCGTGCGCCCCGATCGGATCGGCCTCGGCCACCGCGGCCGCGACCGACCTGATCACGCGTTGGAACGGGTACCGCTCGCGCTCCTCGCACCACGCCCGCACCGCGGACGCGATCTCGCCACCGGGCACGGGACGCGCCACCGCCGGCTCGCCCCGCCTGAGCACGCCGATGATCTGGTCATCGAACCTCCCCAGCGGCGCAATGGTTTCCTCGACCTCACTGCTGTCGAATTCGGGGTAGTACCTGACTGGAGAATTCACGGCGCAGCTCCCTCCTCTTTCCGCCCGACGGCTGACCGGCAGCGGAATGGGAACCACCCCAGAGGAGTCCCCATTCCGCTGCCGCGCGTTATGCCGTCAGTGCCGGGTTCAGCACTTGCTGGTGCACTTCGTGGTCGGGCAGAACGCGATGGACGCGGCGACCGAGATCGGGATGGTCACCGTCCACGAACCACCGTGCGCGTCCGTGTCGCCGAGCTCCACGA
The DNA here is from genome assembly GCF_039529815.1 of Amycolatopsis minnesotensis. Lineage (NCBI taxonomy): Bacteria > Bacillati > Actinomycetota > Actinomycetes > Pseudonocardiales > Pseudonocardiaceae > Amycolatopsis > Amycolatopsis minnesotensis. The sequence goes on from NZ_BAAANN010000010.1 coordinate 27,809, forward strand.
GCTCCAGCTCGTCGTAGCGCCCCAGGATGTCATCGTTCTTTTCCGGCATCACATTCCTCTTTTCTTGACTGTTTTTCGCGGTCAGTTGCAGTTGGGCTGGCATTCCCTGGTGAGCGTGCACCAGCCGCCGTGGTTGGTGAGGTGGTCGCTCAGCGAGAAGGTGTTCGTGGTGCACGCGCCGTACGCGACGCCGTCGAAGTCCTGCTCTTCGATCTCGTCGACGAGCGCGATATCGCCCTGATACATGTCGGATCCCTTTCGAGAAAATGATTCTGTCCCATCAAGCAACACCGATGAGTGCGATGACCCCGACATGCCTTTCAGAACAGGCTACGTCGGTCAAAGACGGTCTCTGCTCCCCCAGTGACGGTTCAGCACACTATTGGGCTATCGCGGGCACCACAACGGTGTTCGAGCTGGAATCGAGTACACGGGGAGTGAAAATACGCGCTGAGCCCGAAGAATCACGAACGGCGACGAACGTCGCGGCGCACGACGAGCGCCGAGGCACCGGACACGGCGACCGCGACCCAAGCGAACAGGACCAAAAAGGACACCGCGGGCGGCCACGATATCGACGACCCGCCGGCGGTGTACCCGGTGAACACCCATCCATTCGCTATGGGCAGCACTGTGGCGATCGCGGTCCCCACGCCGGGCACCGTCGGCAGCAGTTCCTCCACGACGGCGTACCACGCGATGAGCGCCGCCACGGCGAGCGCGGAATTCCGCAGCGCCGCGGCGATCGCCGCGGACATCAGGCACAGAAACCCCAGCATCACGGGGAAAGTGAACATCGTACGGACACCGCCGTGGGAAAGGATCGTGGCCGGGTAGGCGAAATCGCCCGTCGCGATCGATTCGGTGACGAGGAAGAGCACCGGCATGAGCACGATCGCGAGCAGAGCGAAGCTCACCGAAGACAGCGCCGCCTTGACCACGAAGGCGAACGGGCGATGCGGTACGGCGCGCAACGTCTCCGCCGCGATCCCGTTCTCATACTCGGAAATGACCCGGTAGCCGCAGGCCACCATCGCGACCAGCAGGCCGGGGAGCACCATCCCGATCGCGGGCAGGTGCGGGTCGAGGAACTTCTGGTCCGCGCCGGCACCCCGATAGTGCACGGCCTGTCTGGCGATGACCCCCATCAACACCGCGCCCGCCAATGCGAGCGCGGCGAACACGACATGGAACCAGGTCCCCTTCGGCTGCAGGACGACCTTCCGCCACTCCGCGCGCGCGACGCGCCAGAGGACCGTGGCGAGTCCCGGCCCGGTGGCAGGTGGGGTGCGCTCGATCATGGGCTCGTCCTCTCGGTCTTCCACGCGCCCCAACCCGACAGCGCCGCAGCGACGACGAGCACGTACACCGCGCCGACGCCGGACGGCCAGTGGAACGCGATGCCCAGTTCGTCACCGGTACAGAAGTAGCGGAGGTTGGCCAGCGGCAGGAACGGCGCGAGCACCGGGCCGATCTCGGGGAGCCCGGACAAGAGCCGTTCGAGCACCGCGCCCCAGGCCAGCGACAAAGCCACGGCGGTCGCGCCGTGCCTGGTGATGGCGCCGACCCCGAGTCCCAGCACCGCCACGAGCACGCCCGACAGCCCGCAGCGCACCGCCAACCCGGCAGCACCCGCCGTCGCGACGAGGGATGCCACCACCGCGGCCGCGAACGCGACGGGCGCGGCCAGCGCCCCTTTCGCCAGCAGCACTTTCCAGCGCCGCGGCGTCGCCACGAAACTCAGCCACGCTGTCCCAGTCCGGTATTCCTCGGTCACCATGAGCGCCACCATCGGCATCATCTCGAACGGCACCACGGCCGCGAGCACGCTCCCCGGCTCGACGTGTCCGAAAAGGACTGCCGCGGCGGAGCCTCCGACCAGTACCAGCGCGGCGAGTGCGCCGATCCCCAGCGCGACCGGGTTCGCGCGCAGTTTCGCGCACTCGGAACGGATCACCGCGGTCATTCGGGGCGTCCTTCCCCTCCCACGGCACGCGCCCGGTGGTCGGACTCGTCCGCCACCACCGCTATGAACGCCCGTTCGAGCGAGGAACCGCGCGAGGTCAGTTCGTGAATCTCGACATCGTTCGCGACGGCCAGTTCCATCATCGTTCTGGAGTCGGCACCGGCGACCACGAAACCCGCACCGCACCTCCCGTCGCTTTCTTCGAACGTGTAATCGGCCATCCCGGCGCCGTCGAGCACGCGCGCGAACGCCGGTCCGTCGGCGACCCGCACGTACACGGCTCCTCCCCCAGCCGAGTGTGCTTCGACGAACTCGGCGACCGTCGTCCTCGCCTTGACCTTGCCCCGCGCGATCACCACGAGGTGGTCCGCCACCGGGAAACCTCGCTCAGCAGGTGACTCGACACGAGCACGCCCTTGCCGTCACGGGCGAGCACGGTGAGCAGGTCCCTGATCCAGGCAATGCCCTCGGGGTCGAGCCCGTTGCTCGGCTCGTCCAGCAGGAGGTAACGGGGATCGCCCAGCAGCGCGTTCGCCACCCCGAGCCGCTGGAGCATACCCAGCGAGTAGCCGCCGGTGCGCCTCGACGCGGCCGAGGTGAGCCCCACCAGGTCGAGCACCTCGTCGACGCGGCTGTCCGGGATGCCGTTCGATGCCGCGAGCCAGCGCAGGTGCGCGCGGCCGGACTGCTTGCGGTTGACCCAGCTCGGATCGAGAAGCGCGCCGACATGGCGCAACGGTTCGCGCAGGGTCCGATACGGCCGGCCGTCGATGAGGACGCTTCCCCCGCTCGGCCGCTCCAGGCCGAGCATGATGCGGATCGTGGTGGATTTCCCCGCCCCGTTGGGGCCGAGGAACCCGGTGACGACACCCGGTTCGACGGTGAACGAGACGGAGTCCACCGCGCGGACATCGCCGTACCGCTTGGTCAGCTGGGCGACTTCGATCATGGGTCCGTTCCGGTCCAGCCGGTCACGCCGTGCCCGCTGTCCTCAGCGGTTCACCCGGCGATGTCGGCACGGTCTTGGCATCCCGCTCCACCTGTTCCGCGATGCGGTACCACAGCTCTCCGTTGCGGCGCGCGAGATCGGCGACCGCTCTCGCGCAGTGAGGTGGTGTGTGCGTGGTGATGGTCTTCCAGTCGCTCAGCCCGCAGGTGTGCGCACTGAGCCATCTCAACAGCGTTCGCCCGGTGTCGGTGAACCGCAGCATCGGGTCCTTCGCCAACACCGGCAACAACGACTCGGGCCGCACTCCGGGTGGGCCGGACGCCCGCGGACCCGGCTGACTCACGCCGCCCTGCCGCTGCTGGGCCGGGACGGGGTGTTCTCCCGCCCGCAGGCGTCTTCGGACGTCCAGCGCCGTCGACGGCGCGATCCCCGCCGCCGCCGCGATTTCGCGTACCGGCGCGTCGGGACGGCTCGCGAACAATTCGCTCGCCATCATCCGGCCCGTCGAAGAATTGAGCGCTCGGATCTTGCCGTCGCGTCCGATCCTCGCGTTCGACCGTCCGATCCGATCGGTCGAACGCGCTCGCGCCGCCGCGACGGTACTGGCACTGAGCCCGGCGACCTCGGCGATCCTGCGGTCGGACCACTGCGGATGCGTGCGCAGCAGACGGCCCGCCGCCGCGACTCTGTCCGCAGTAGACAGTGATAGTCCGTGCCGGACGTTCAGTTCGACCGCGAGCGCGAACGCCGCGTCGTCGTCCACCTCGTGCAGTACCGCCTCGATCTCGCGCTCCCCGCGGAGAGTCGCCGCGCGAACGCGGTACATCCCGTCGATCACCCGCATCGTGACGCGCTGCACCGCGATCGGCGGCCACGGCGACTCGAGGCTCGCCAGTAGCTTGAGGTGCTCTTCATTCCACGAAGCGGACCGCAGCGAGTAAGCGGGACGCAACTCGCTGAGCGCCACCCGCAGCACCTCACCCGCCCCCACCCCGTCCGACCCCGGCTCATGTCGATCGACCGTCATCGCGCAGACCCCCTCTGCTGTGATCAGACCATCCAGCGCCTTGCGCGGGTACCGTCTCCGAACGTGAATGTAGACGGACTCTGACCACCGAGCTAGCGGTCAATCAACCCTCACCGCGATGGTGAAAACGCGAAGCCATGTCGGGTTTCGCCCTGATCAGAGTGAGCGATAATCGTCGGACGGGCGGCACGCCTGGCAAGTAATCGTTTCCCGAGCACGCTGCCAACCCCGAAGCCAGCGAGCAATCCAGCACACTGGAGGACACAACCACCGGCACTCTCGCACGGCTTCGCCGAGCCCACTCGCCAATGTGGATTCCTCACACACGGCGACGCCCTGTTCGACCTCGATGGCGAAAGCGAACCCGTCGTCTGTTACTTCAATGAGCCATTTTCATCCTTGGCTGGATGTGTTGGCGGGCAAGGCTTATCGCTGATCACAGGTAGATGATCATCGGCGTGTCGAGGTCCTGGCATGGCAAAGCCCCTGGTAGCAGGAATTTCGACCAAGATCGTTCCGCAGGACCCCAGGGGCCTCACATGCTGTTCTACCGTGCCGCGCTGCCGTTGCCACATCAGACCCTCACCGTCGTGTCCGGTCTCATCCGCGCCCACCGCAAGCAGCTCAGCTCGGTGTGGCGCAAGCTCAACTCAGGTCAGCAGGCCCTGGCGGTGCTGGTGTACCTGCGCAAAGGCGAACCGTTCGCCGAACTCGGCGCCGGGTTCGACGTCTCCACCACAACCTGCTGGCGCTAAGTCAACGAGACCGTGGAACTGCTGGCAGCGCGAGCCCCGAAACCGCCCGAGCTACTCCGGCAAGCACAAGAAGCACGGCATGAACCTGCAAGTCATCGCCTCGCCGGACGGCACCATCCTGTGGGTCTCAGGTGACCTGCCCGGCAGCACCCACGACACCGCCGCTGCCCGGATCTGGCAGATTCTCGCCGCCCTGCGTGACGCCGGGCTCATCGCGCTGGACGACAAGGGCTACCACGGCTACGACGAAGCCGGACAACACGTGATCACCCCGTACAAGGGCAAGAACAAGCCCGAGTCCCAAAGGGATGCCAACCGGGCTCACGCACGGCCGCGCGGTCCCGGCGAACGCGCCAACGCCCAACTCAAACCTGGCACATCCTACGCAAACTCCGCTGCTGCCCCCGACGCACCGGCCAACTCACCAAAGCCATCCACGTCCTACAAAACTACGAGATCACCACAGGATGAAAAGCACTCTATGTACCCAACAGCCCCTAAAGCCGACGACGCCTGCAGCAATCCACCCGGGTGGTCCTGCACCTATTGCCCCCGCAGCAGGTACACAAACTGCGCAATGACCATTGTCGTCAATTTGGTTGAGCGGTTCAGCCCCCGCCGTAGGTGTAGCGGTTTGCTGGCGGCCGATGGTGTGTCCGGGAGGGCGATGTCGTCGCGCCGGGTGAAGGTGCCGGTGCCCGGCGTGTACCAGCGGGCGCCCATGTCGACGGCACCGGTGTCGGGGTCGGTGTAGTCGGACTGGAAGCCCAGCGGCGCGGTGGTCCCGGTCTTGGGCAGCTCGCGAGCAACCTCAGGGCGCGTGATCTGGACCGTGTCCTGAGGGGCGCCGCTGCTTGATCCACTCCGCGATGGCGGTGACAAGGAACCCGCCGAGCAGGACACCGGCGAGGATCAGGACCCAAGGGGCCTGGTTGATGAAAACGATGCCCAGCGCGATCGTGATGACAAGCATCGCGACCACCACGAAGTAGTAGTGCTTATGGCGTCGCGATTCGTTGTCAGGTGACTGCATCATAACCTCAATGTGTAGCCCAGTTTGCCAACGCTGCGCGAACGGATCGTGCTCGCCGCGAGCGCCGGAATCCTGTCCCTGCTGGGCACCCCACTCGCGGTCGAGCACACCGTCCGCACCCCGAACGCCTGCCACGACGCCCGAGAGCCCTGGTGAGACTTGCGGAGCTCGCGTTGTCCTCGAGCAACGTCTGGGCGGTCGCGTCGACGGCGCGTGCGTGCAGGTGCCGGAACGCGGGCGGGATGCCGTTCGCCTCGGTCTGTGCGGCAGGCGACAGCACCTTCGCTGCCGGTGGTGCTGAGGACTCCGGCTGGAGAAGCCGCCGTGGACTGATCCGCACAGCGAGACATCGCTACGCAGCGACCTCGAACTGAACGAGCCCTGGGTTGTACCGCGCCAACAGGTAGAAGGCGCGACCCGCCATGGTCAAGCTGTCCAGCGATTCGAGGCCGCGATCCATCGCCGCCAGTTCGAGATCGGCGCGGGGCACCCCCCACCGTCGCGCGAACAGGCCGAGGATCTTCTCGGGATCCAGGTCGTTCAAGTCGAAGTCCTGGTGCTCGGCGAGCACGCGATCGTTGACCTCCCAGGCGAGCTGGACGATGCGTCGCGCACCAGTCCACAACGGCCGGTCGCGCAGCCGGTGGATCGCGAGTTCATCCCAAGGCAGGCCAGGTCTCACCCGGAAGCTGCGGAGGAGGAACGCGAGGAGCTGATCGCCCGGGGCCAGGGTGTCGCGCTCGGCCGGGGTCAACCACGGCGCGAGGAACCCGGCCCGGGCGGGATCGGCCGGGAGCCGGTAGAGACCCCGGTGTTCGCCGTGGCGCACCGCGGTTTCCGCCAGCGCCGTGTCATCCGGGGCCGGTGAGCCCGCTCCGCATTCCTCGGCGCACGCCGTCGCCAGCGCATCGAGAACGAACTGGCGGTGGAACCGCGGGGACTCGTCGGCGAACAACTGGCAGGCGCGCAGAACCCCGAGGTCGCCCTGGTGCGGCGAGTCGCCGATGCCGAGGCCGGAAGCGCCGGTCTGCCACAGGTAGAGGAAGGAGGTCCGGTTCACCTGGGGTGTGTCGCGCGGCGGGCCGTCCTCGCCGCGACTTGCCCGGCGCAGAACGTCCAGCAACAGCAAGGCATCTTCGCGCTTGGGATCGACACGATGGGTGACGCAGTACTGGCGTATCTCGCGAGCGGCCTCCACGCCGATGCCCGCTTCCCGACCGGCTGCGGCGAGGCCGTCGTAGGAGCGTCGCCCGAACGGCCAGCCGGCCAGCACGGCGACCAGGCGCGATGCGGTCGCGCGGTCGCAAACACCGTCTTCCACCGCTCGGGAAAGCGTGGCCCGCATGCACACCAGCGGTTCCGACAGCGCCCGGTAGTCCTCTTCCGGAGTGCTGTGCAACAACGTGACCTCGTCATCCGCTTCCAGTCGCCCGTCGCGGTAGTCGGCGTAGATCCCACCGATCCCTTCCATCCCGAACGAATCCAATTCGGCCGCGCGGAGCGCGCCCATGCTGGAGGCGCCGAGAACCCGGACGCCGTCGCTCAACAAGGCCAGGACTTCCTTGTGCCGGACCGTGCCGATCTGGTGGAAGTAACCGTCCACGATACCGACCACATCACCGGCGCGCGCGGGTAACCGGATCAGATCACCCGCGGCAACCGGCGGCAGCACCTCGATCGGCGAATCCCGCGCGAGATCGACCGCGTCCGGCAGGCTGGGACCGACGAAGAGAAAACAACGGGGCATGATCCTCCGCTCGCGGGAAGAAGAACTCGTCCTTGGTCGTGCTCAGTGGTCGTGCAGGGAATTCCCAGGGCACACCACGTGCGCCACCGGTATCGCGATTTCGGGGCGGGTCAGATCCGCGTACAGCGGAGCATGACCGGTCACACCCTTGATTCTCTCCGTGAGCCCCCGCTTTTCCACGTCGAGGGCGGGCACCCGCACCGATTCGATGGCGTCGAACGGAATCACCGGACCGTCCTGGTCCGCGAAGGGCGGAGATTCCGACGACCGCCGGACACCGAAGACACGAGCTTCCCGGTACGGGCCATGGCCGATGTCGTCCCGTGCCCCCGCGATGGCTGTCGCGCGGGACTGCGCCGCTTCGGTGAGTGCGCGCGACAGGGCGACCGCTGCGTCCAGGTGGGCACCGGCGCCGCCGAACGTCGCAGGGAAGGCATCGCTCCAGATCCGCGCGTCGAAAGCCGGAATGCGGTAGGGATTGTCCAGGAACCGGATTTGGACGTGCACCTTCGTCACGCGAAATCGTTCCAGGAGGTCCACCAGGCCGGCGTTTCCGATGGTTTCCGGATCCACCAGGGGCGGCACTCCCCCGCGCGCCGCGCGTGCCATCGCATCGCGCTCGACGACCTCGTACATCCCGTGCAGCAGCGCCTCGTCCAGGGTGTTCCCGCTGGCCAGTCCGTTGCTGCTGGCCCGGAACAGCGGCGGAGCCCATCGTCGGTCGAACCGGTAGTCCAGCCTGAGCAGGTCCGCGGGTACGAAGGATTCACCGCCGCCGTCGATCAGGCGCACCGGCCGCCACGGCAAGATCGCGTCCGGGTTGAGGTGGTTCCGCTCGGCCAAGGGGAGTTCGCGAACTCCGTAGTCGACCACGCGTTCCATTTCCTCCACCGTGCCCACCCGCGCCGGGGCGGCCAGCGGGTTTTCCGCGTGCCACAGCTCGATCGCCTCCATCGCCGCGGAAACCTTGGCGAGCGCGTTGCTGACGCCCTTGCCCTGCGAAACGGACAGGGTGCGGGCATTCGGCCGGATCGCCTGGAAAACCGGAATCCCGATCTCGTCGAGCCAGGTGACATCCGCGACGCGGGTGATGCCGACCTGCGGCAGCTTCGGCCTGATCCACTGCCACGTCTCCTCTGGCTCGCGGCTTCGGTGCGTTCCCTCGAACACTATTTTGGCCGGGCTCGGGTCTCTTCGATCGACCGCCGGTCCCGCGATGCGAGTCATCCGTCACCTCGTCTTCGTCTCGTTCCCGTGGCGATCGGGCTGGTGGCGCCGTGCCCACGGCACCACCAGCCCGACCTGGCTCAGCGGCCGGAGAGTTCGCTGTCCGCGGCCGTCGACTCAGTCGTCAGCACCAAGTAGACGGAGACCTGCCCTGGCCTGCTGTCGGTGATGTCCGCTGCCAGCTCGGCTGCCGTGGGCAACACGAGGTTCTTCATGCAAACACTTCCTTCCTGTTTCACACCTTCTGCGGTTTTTCCCCGGGGATCCGGGGAAACTGAGGAGCCGGGACCACTTCCCGGCGGGCCGTCAGGCGGAAGGAGAACGTTCCAGCAGCGCCCCGTGGACCACGCCGCCCTGCCATTCCTTTCGGTCGACGACCCGCAATCCGACGGCCGAACAGGTGCGCTCAAGGGTCTCGGCGTCGACGAACAACCAGGGAAACCACGGCCCGGCCCGATCGTCCAGCAGGAACCGCATACGCCGGTTTCCCGGATAGGCACCGGGCGGCCGGTCACCGCCGTTGAGTTTCCCGGCGGGTAGTCTGCGCCAGTCGGTACTGGTGAGGACGATGCGGCCCTTTTCGTTCAACCAGGAGGACAGGCGAAGCAGAAAAGCGGGAAGCTCCTCGACGGTGCCCGCCATTCCGCCATTGCCGCCGATGGCGAGCACCGTGTCCACGGTGTGCGGGGGAACATGGGAGAACACATCCGCTTCAACGCACCGAACGCCTGCCGCTTTCGCCAGCGACACCGCGGCCGGGGTCATCTCGACCCCGTACCCGTGAACACCGCGCCGCGCGAGAACTTCCAGGTGACGGCCGGTCCCGCACCCCGCGTCGATGACCGACCCGTCCCGCACCCAGTCGAGGGCGTCGATATCGACCGGTTCACTCGCTCCCGGCTCTCGCCGCCACCATTCCAGCGGCTGCGGCATGACCGGCAAGGTGCTGTGTTCGATTTCGACGGAGAGCGCGCACTGCCGATTCGCGCTCCGCAATGCCTGCTCAAGAAGGTCGTCCCCCACTATCGCCACCCCGAATCGTCAACGCAGGAATAGTCCGCTACGGACCAGCAGTTCGAACCCCGAGCGGAGCATCCGCCGGAACGGAACCCGGACTTCCACCTTCCAGCGCCGCCGGTGGAACGTCAACGCACTTGTCCGAAAGATTCCTTTCCCACCAGGCGATTACCCGAAGAGCGCCTTTTCGTTGCCCGAACGGACACCCGCCCCCCACGACCCGGATCAAGCCGTTCAGCCGAATGCCCGTCCGGCACTCGGCCGCGCAGTCCACTGTAGACTGTCTGCGCGCCGATTGCACCGGTCCGCGCGAGCTCCTGCCGGCGGAACCGCAGGAGCGGTTCCGCATACTGCTCCTCGATGCGCGCGGCGGCCATCCGCACGCTCCGCTGCCACACGAGGTGGACCGTTGCTGGGCGCGACGCCGGTCGACGGCTTGGCAGCATCGGCGCTGAAAGCCCTCGGTGGTCTCGACGCGGTGGAGCCACCACAGCTTCACCCGCGGCGCCGGCACTTGCGGGCCCTGCTCCGGGCGCGCCGATTTGCTCTTCGCCCGCGGCACCTGCGATCGCTCGGGCGATCTCTACCTCCGCCGCCGGTGCGGGCGGTGCGTGGCGACCGAGCAGGTACGGGCCCCTGACGGCACGGTCCCGCCCGCGTTGCGGCCCCTGGCCGAGGTCCTGGTGGCCGCCGAGCGTCCGCGCTCGCCGCTCGGGTGGCCGCGGGACAGGCCCGCGGTGGAACTGCCGGCGACGCTGAGCACGTCCGGCAGCGAGATCAACCACGAGCACCTCGCCACGCTCACGCTGTGGATCTCCCGCACCGCCGCCTCACCAGCGTCTTGTCCGGCCCTTCGCCGAATGGCAAGTACCGGGACGGTCGACGCCGTGTCGCGCGCGACTCCCGCCGCTACACCGTTGGCAGCATCGACGCGACGGAGCCGATCGTACGGCGTTTCACCTGCCGTCTTGACGTTCGTTGTCGGGGGCCGGGGCGGGCAGAGTTCCTGCTGTTTCCCCCAGCTGTACCCGAGTGCCGGTCAGGTTGCGTCGGAACTCGACGGCCTCGCGCAGGAGCACCCGGCCGTTGATCCTCACTGCGGCGAGCTTGGGCAGCGGGCAGCCGGATGAGAGGAGCCGGTCGAGTTGTGTGGCGTCGACAGTCACCACCCGCAGGGCGCTCAAGCGACCGAGGTCCTCGATATCCGGGACGTCGAGGCCCGCGATGCACAAGCGGGTGAGGCGCGGCAGGGTGGCCAGGACGTCGAGCTCGACCGGGTGAGTGAGGTTGGCGAGCTTGAGGTCCCACAGCGTGGGGTGTCCGGTGAGCGGGGCGAGGTCGACGGTCGCGGCGTCCATGGTCAGGGATTCCAGCTCGGGCAGGTTCGATACCGTCGGCGTGACGGTGTCCGTGCGGTGCACGCCGATCTCGCGCAGCGAGGTGAGCGATTCGAGCACCGCCAGGTCGATGTGGTTCCCGTCGTTGAGATAGAACGCCTGGACCAGGTCCGGTTGCTCGAGGTCGGTCACTATGGCGGCCAGGTTCAGGTCCGCGACGCCGTGGAGGATGTGCCGGTGTTCCCGGTACGGGTACTGATGGAAGGCGGCCGCGACGTCGAGCCGGGGGTCGCCTTCCTGGTGGGTGACCCGGTTCGCGCGCAGTTCGGTGACGATCTCGGTGAGCATCGCGGTGACCGATCCCGCGAGGTAGCGCGGGACGCCGAGGATGTCGCCGACCTCGAGCACTTGGCCGTGTCGGCCATGCTCGGCCGGGTCGAGGTCGACCGCGATCATTTCCCCGCTGTGGTTGCCGCCGAAGGTCACCCACCAGTCGTTGCGCAACAGGCGTTTGATCCGCCCTGGCGGTGCGGCATCGAACACCACATCCGCGTCATCGAGAGGACGCTCCTCCGCAACCCCGCCGTAGGACCCCGGTGGTCCATCGCAGTACCTCTCGACCAGTTCCTCGAGCGAGTCGTGCGCGTAGTACCCCAGCAGGCCACTCTCCGGCGTGTCCCGCCCAACCAAGCGGTACAGCGCCCGCAGGTCTTCGGGAAGCCGGGCCCGGATACGGGCCTCGGCGGCGGCGATTTCCTCTTCGGTGCGGCCTGGTTCCCACTCCGGGGCGTGCCCGGTGATCGCGGTGTACCGATCGGCGAACTCGGTGACCAGCGCGCCGACCTCGCGCAGAACCCCCGGATCCGTAGGCTGCCCGGTCGGCTCGGCCGCCGCCGGCCGGGGCATGCCCGGCACGGGATGGTTCGGACAGCGGACAGCAGGGTCGATCACGAGCCGAGCCGGCGACAAGGTGGAGACCTCGGAGCTGCTCGCGAACCGGTAGGTCCCGTCGGCGCGGAGCACAACCTCGTACACCGCCAACGGGGCATCCCTCGGGATGATGCCGTGCAACCGGTCCATCAATGAACTCGGGTGCTCCGGATCGGGCGCATCGGTCCACGCGTCGAACGAACGCCATCGATCGGTGGCGGATACGTGCAGGACCGCTTCCGTCCAGCCCTCCCCCGCCCAATCCCACAGCCGCCCCGCCAGGTTCTTCCCCATCTCCCCCATGTCCACGCGGTCAGCATAGCGCCGCGATGACGAGCGGCCGGGTAGGTCCTACAGCGTGGTGACGCTCCGATCGGCGGCGTTCGGCTCAGCGGCCGAGCGCCGGATTCGAGATCCTGGCGCATGAAGCCATCGTTCAGAGAAATAGAACGACCTAAAGCGACTGATTTTCACGAAGAGGATAGGAGTGCGGAGATGAATGAGCCACGGCGCCCCACGCCCGAGCAAATCGCCGCCGCTCAACTACGAATCGTCCTCGACCGCAGGTCGGACGGCAGACTTCACCCTCGATCGAAAAGCCTTCCCGGACGTCGGCCGCCGACGAAGGGCAAGGTGTTCCCAATCTAGAAGCTGAATCCATTGAGAATGCTTCGGTGGAGAACGCCGCAAAGATCGTCGACTCGGCATGGTCGTCGTGCAACTCCGAGCCCCACTTCTCGATCTCCACGTACCCGTTGAAGATCCCGACCGGCGGCCACCAGGCACCTCACGACATTTCGGGTCGCGCTGACCTTGGGGTTCGTTTCGAATGCCGTGCCTTCCGTGGCCGTGGCGTTCGAGGTCGGGCACTATCAGCAGCATGGTGTCTGGCGCTCGGCTGACCGTGGGTGTGGAGGAGGAGTACCTCCTGGCCGATCCGGACAGCCGGCTGGTGCGCCCGGTCGCGGACACCGTCATCGCCGACGCGGCGACCGAGCTCGGCCACCGGGTCGGCACCGAGATCACCCAGTTCCAGGTCGAGGCCAGGACCGACCCGCGTACCGAGCTGGCGGACCTCGGTGACCAAATACGGCACATGCGCTCGACGGTCGCGGGCGCCGCGGCCACGCGGGAGGTTCGGGCGATCTCGTCCGGGACCGCGGTGCTCGGCGAACTGGTTCCGCCGCCGATCAGTACCGGCCAGCGCTATGCCAGCAGCGTCGAGACCTTCCGAGCGCTGGACGACGAACAGTCCGCCTGCTCCTGCCACGTCCACATCGGGCTGGCCGACCGGGCGGTGGCGTTGCAGGTCAGCAACCATCTCCGGCCGTGGTTACCCACCTTGGTGGCGATCTCGGCCAACTCGCCGTACTGGGCCGGCCGCGACACCGGCTACGCGAGCTGGCGCACGCTGGCCTGGATGCGCTGGCCAGCGGCGGGGCCACCACCGGTGTTCCACTCGCCCGGCCACTTCGACGACCTGGTCGGACGACTGTCCGAGGCCGGCGCGATCATGGACCCGGCCGGGGTGTACTGGGACGTGCGCCCCTCCACCCGCGCCCCCACCGTGGAAATCCGAGCGACCGACGCCGCCACCACCGCGGGCGAAACCCTGCTGTACGCCGCCCTGGTCCGTGCGCTGGTCGCCACCGCACTGACGGCCATCGACGAGCACCGGCACATCCCCGACCCGACCCCGGAACTGTTGCGCGCGGCCTACTGGCGGGCCGCCCGCGACGGCCTCACCGGGCACGCCGTCGACCCCGGCACCGGACACCTGGTGCCTGCCACCGCCCGGGCCGATGCGCTGCTGACCCACGTCAAAGCCGCGATACGCCACCACGGTGACACCGACCTCGTCGAACGGGAATGGCGCCGGCTCGGCAGGCACGGCACCGGCGCAGACCGCCAGCGAACCGTCTTCCGCAGGCGTGGCCAACTCACCGACGTCGTCGACCACCTCACACTCACCGCGACCGCCCCAACGGAGAGGACCTCGGCATAGACAGTCCACTATGGACACCCTGGCGGTTGCGACCTGGTGCGTGAGCCTTCACCACAGATCACGGGGGACCTCGACGACGCCGAAGCCTTTGGGCGAAGTGGGTGGGCCGCTGGCCGGAATTCCCAGGCAGTCCGCGGTGTCGCCGGAGATCAAGGCCCACGCCGCCTGATCGGCTGGCTCGCGAACCACCACTCCGGAATGACCTCCGGCTTTCCGCGAACACGGCGCGCCCAAGGCGAGTTCCGAAGCGAAAGCCGCGGACGACGGGGTGAGCCTCGTTCGAGTGTCAGTCGACGTAGTGGCTTGTTTTGTGCCGATCGCTGACGTGATCAACACTGGCATGCGGTGTCATCGTCTGGTTCAAGGGAGGGCTCGATGGTCGACGGGTTGGGCGCGCTCGGTAAAGGAGTTTCCGCCGCGGGAGATGTGGCGAAGGACGCGAAGGACGCCGTGGACACCACCACTGGCGGTCTTCTGAAGAGAAAGCACGCACGGTTCTTCGAGGTTCTGGATGCCGACCGCAATGGTTCCATCACCGAGGACGATCTCACCGCGCTCGGGCGGAAGATGGCCGAGGCGACAGGGCATGGCGAGGATTCGGCGAGGGCGCGCGAGCTGTCGTCGACGCTGCGCGAGATCTGGGCGGAGTACGACCGGAGCTTGGTGGACGGTCGTGAGCGGCTGAGCCGCGATGACGTCGTGCGGATCTTGATCGACTACGGGGAGCGACGGCCCGACCGGCTCATCACGTTCATCGGCCAGCTGAGCAACATCTTGTTCGCGATGTCCGATCAGGACGGTGACGGCAAGATCGACAAGGAGGAGTCCGTCCGGCTGACCCCGATGGTCTGGTCGGTGACGAAAGCCGAGGCCGAGACGGCGTGGTCGAAGATCGACGTGCTCAACCGCGGCTACCTCGACTATCCGCAGTACCTGACGGCGGTGACGGAGTTCATGACCAGCGTGAATCCGGTCGCACCGGGCAACTGGATCTTCGGTCGATTCTGATCTTGCCCACCACAGCACCGGCGCCGGCGTTCGAGGGCGGTCCTCTGGTGAAGCTCGCACACGCCGTCAGCCGGCGGGTTCACGTGGTCGCCCGTGATGACGGCTTGCTGGGGCTCGCCGACGATCGTGGCGCCGAGGGCGCGCGGACGGTGGGAACCGTGCCGCCGTCGTATCCGGAATGGCTGGGTGATCGCGGGTTCCTCGCCGCGCACGACGTCCGGTTTCCTTACGTCGCCGGGGAAATGGCGCAGGGTATCGCTACACCGGACCTTGTCGTGGCGATGGCGCGGGCGGAGATGCTGGCGTTCTACGGCGCGGCGGGACTCGGCATGGACGACCTCGGCCGAGGTGTGGACACATTGGCGGATCGGTTGTCCGGGCGCCGGAACTGGGGTGTGAACCTGCTGCACATGCCGGAGGATCCGGCGGGGGAAGACCAGGTCGCCGATGTGCTGCTGCGCAAGCGGGTTCCACGGATCTCGGCGTCGGCGTTCCTGGATGTCACCCCCGCGCTCGCGCGGTGTGCGGCGAAAGGGTTGCGGCAGGACCGCTCGGGAGAGGTGACTCGTCCGGTTTCAGTGTTCGCGAAAGTCTCCCGCCCGGAATTGGCGAAGATGTTCTTCTCCCCCGCCCCGGCCGGGGTGTTGCGGTATCTCGTCGAGCGCGGTCAGCTCACCGAGGACGAGGCGCGGCTGGCGCGGCACGTGCCGCTGGCCGAGGACGTCACGGTGGAGGCCGACAGCGGTGGGCACACCGACGGCCGACCGCTGGTAGCGCTGTTGCCGACGGTGCTGGCGTTGCGGGACACCGCCCCACTGGGCGGGCGAGTCCGTGTCGGTGCGGCCGGCGGGCTGGGTGACCCGGCGGGTGTGGCGGCCGCGTTCGCGCTCGGCGCGGACTACGTGCTGACCGGCACGGTCAACCAGATGTCGGTGGAAGCCGGGATTTCGGCGCGGGCGAAGGACATGCTCGCCAGAGCCACGGTCGCCGACACGGCCATGGCACCCAGCGCGGCCATGTTCGAACTCGGCGCCCAGGTACAGGTGTTGCGGCGGGGCACGCTGTTCGCCGCGCGCGCGGGGCGGCTGCGCGCGTTGTACGACACGTATCCGTCGGTCGAGGCGATTCCCGCGGCCGAACTCGCCCGGGTCGAGCGTGAGTTGTGGGGTGCCCCGGTGGAGCAGGTGTGGGAACAGACGCGGGCGTACTGGTCCGACCGCAATCCCGCGGCCCTCGACCGCGCGGAATCAGACCCGAAGCACCGGATGGCCTTGATCTTTCGCTGGTACCTGGGGCTGTCGAACCGGTGGGCGATCAGCGGGAGCGACAGAACCGTCGACTATCAGCTGTGGTGCGGTCCGGCGGCGGGCGCGTTCAACGCCTGGGTGGCCGGGAGCTTCCTGTCCGATGGACGCCAGCGCACGGTCGCGCAGATCGCGCTGAATCTCCTGCAAGGTGCGGCGGTGCTCACCCGCGCCCACCAGTTGCGCACGCTGGGCGTGCGCCTGCCGCAGCAGGCTTTCGTGTTCCGGCCACGCCGGTTGCGGTGAACCAGCTCGAACATCGAGGGAGCGCTATGCCATCCGAGTCCGGACTTCCCCGTCCCGTGCCGATCGCGATCGTCGGGCTCACCGCGATCATGCCTGGTGCCACCGACGTGGCCGCGTTCTGGCGCAATGTCGTGTCCGGGCGCGATCTGCTGACCGAGGTGCCCGCGACACGGTGGTCGCTGGAGGATTTCTACGATCCCGACCCGCGGGCGGTGGACAAGACCTACTGCAGGCGGGGCGCGTTCCTGCCGGAGGTCGAGTTCGATCCGATGCGGTTCGGGATCTCTCCGAACAAGCTCGCCGCGACCGATACCGCCCAGCTGCTGGCCGTGCTCGCCGCGGACCGGGTCCTGGCCTCGCTCGAGGGCGTGGCGGGTGAGCGGGTCAGTGTGTTCCTCGGCGCGGCCGCATCCCAGCTCCTCGGTGAGATGGCCGGGCGCATGGGGCGTCCGGTGTGGGAGAAAGTGCTGCGGGACAACGGGATTGGCGACGAGCAGGCCGCCCGCGTCTGCGAGGAGATCCTCGGACATGCCGCTCCCTGGCAGGAAGCGACCTTCCCCGGGATGCTCACCAACGTCATCGCCGGCCGGGTGGCCAACCGATTCGACTTCCACGGCGCGAACTTCACCGTGGACGCCGCGTGCGCGAGTTCGCTGGCGGCGCTGTCGGTCGCGGCCGACGAACTCGCCTTGGGCCGCGCGGATCTGGTGCTCACCGGCGGGGTGGACACGCTGAACAATCCGATGACCTTCATCGCGTTCAGCAAGACGCCCGCGCTGTCGCCCACCGGGGACTGCCGTCCGTTCTCCGACCAGGCCGACGGCATGATGCTGGGCGAGGGGCTCGCGTTGTTCGCGCTCAAGCGGCTGGCCGATGCCGAAGCCGGCGGTGATGCGATCCACGCGGTGATCACCGGTATCGGGTCGTCCTCGGATGGGGCTGGCACCTCCATCTACGCACCGGCGCGATCGGGGCAGGAACGCGCGCTGCGCCGCGCCTACGCCGCGGCCGGGTACGGCCCGGAAACGGTGGAGCTGGTGGAGGCGCACGGCACCGCGACGCAGACGGGGGACGCCGCGGAGATCGCCGCCCTGCGCACGGTGTTCGCCGATCAGACCCGGGCACGCTGGTGCGCCTTGGGATCGGTGAAGTCGCAGATCGGGCACGCCAAAGCGGCCGCGGGCGCCGCTGGGCTGCTCAAGGCCGTGCTGGCGTTGCGGCACCGCGTGCTGCCGCCCACGATCAAGGTCGACCGCCCCCACCCCGAGTTGGCCGTCGACGACAGCCCCTTCTACGTCAACACCGCCACGCGCCCCTGGCTGCGCGACGATCGGCACCCGCGGCGCGCCTCGGTATCGAGCTTCGGCTTCGGCGGCACGAACTTCCACGTCACGCTCGAGGAGTACCGTCCGCGCCACCGCGGACGGATGGCACCCGCCTGCACGTCACGTCCGACCGAACTCGTTCTGGCCTCGGCCGACTCACCGGACACACTCATCGCCCGCTGCCGGGAACTGGCTGCCAGCACCGGCTCGCTGCCCCTTCTGGCGCAGCGAGCCCAGCACGAGTTCGACGCCAGGAGCACGTGCAGGCTTGGCCTGGTCGCAGCGGATTCCGGTGACCTGGCCGCGAAACTCGACCAAGCGGCACAGCAGATCACCGCACGGCCCGGCGGCTTCCACACCCCCGCCGGGGCGCACTACGCGAACGGCCCGCGGCAGGCTGGGCGGATCGGATTCCTCTTCCCCGGCCAGGGGTCGCAGTACGTCGGCATGGGTGCCGACCTGGCCGTGCACTTCCCGCACGCCCACGAAGTGTGGAGCGAGTCCGCCGCCGCCCTTCCCGGGCTGGCGGAGCGGGTGTTCCCGATCCCGGTGTTCACCGAGGAAGACCGCGCGCGCCAGCGGGACCGGCTGAGGGCGACCGAGTGGGCGCAGCCCGCCATCGCGGCCGCCTCCGTCGCACTGCTGACCGTGCTCGACTCCGCCGGGATACGGCCGGACGGCGTCGCCGGGCACAGCTTCGGCGAACTGACCGCCCTGCACGCGGCGCGGGCGATCGACGCGAGCACCCTGCTGCGACTCGCGCGCCGCCGCGGCGAGCTGTTCCGCGATGTCCCGGCCGGGCCCGGTGGAATGCTCGCGGTCGAGGCGGTCCCGGAGGAGATCGCCGACCAGCTCGCCGGGCGCCAGGTCTGGATCGCCAACCACAACACGCCGCGCCAGCTCGTGCTCTCCGGCACCGCGGACGCACTGAGCGAAGTCGAAAAGCTCTTACCGCCCACCGCGGGCGCCCGCAGGCTCGGCACCTCCGCGGCGTTCCACTGCCCGCTGGTCGCCCCCGTGGCCGAACCGCTCGCGGAATACCTTGCCACGCAACCGGTACGGTCTCCGCTGCTCGACGTCTACAGCAACACCCACGCCACCCGGCACCCACTCGCACCCGACGACATCCGGCACTCGATCGCCGACCAGGTCGCCGCGCCGGTGCGGTTCGCCGACATGATCTCGGCGATGTATGCCGACGGGGTGCGGACGTTCGTCGAGGTCGGTCCCGGCCGCGTGCTCACCGGACTGGTCCGGCAAACCCTGGACGGCCGCGAACACCACGCGATCGCGACCGATCACCCAAACCGAGACGGGGTGACGGCGCTGCACGAAGCGCTCGCCCAGTTGGCGGTGCTCGGTGTGCCGATGTCGTTCGGCGGCCTGTGGCAGGGCGCCGATCTTCCCCGTGCGCGGGACGCAGGCGAGCACGGTCGGATGCCGATCATGATCGGTGGCGCGAACCACGGCAGCCGCTATCCAGCGCCGGCGGGGCCAACGCCACCCGCCGTCCCACCGCCGGCGTCCAGCCCACCGGCCCCGGTCCTGCCGCCCGCTCCCGCACCGATGCCGGATCCAGGCGGCGGCACCGCGGTCGAGGCGCTGCTCGAAGTGCAACGACAGACCTCCCAGGCCCACTCGGCCTACCTCGCGATGGCGGCCCAGTCCGTCCACGCGATCGGCGCCATGACCGACCCCGCGACCGCGCGGGCTCGCGCTCCCGAGCCCGCACCACCGCATCCGGCCCACACACCGACGGCCCCGCCCGTCGAGCCCGATCTGCCCGGCGGTCCCGGCCCGCACGCCGACCCGCCGACCGGTGAGCTGGTCACCACGGATCTGGAAGCGACCCTGCTGTCCGCGGTGTCGGACACGACCGGCTACCCGCTGGAAGTACTGAGCCCGGACATGGAACTCGAAGCCGACCTCGGGCTGGACTCGATCACCCGCGCCCAGGTGTTCGCCACCGTACGGCCGATGTTGCCGGGCCTGGAGGCCATCGGCAGGACGGCCCTGAGCGAGCTGGCCACCCTGCGCACCGTCGGCGAGATCGCTATCCGGCTGCGTGCGGTGATCGGCACCGGCCCACCGGTCACGACCGTGGTCTCCACCCGGCCACGACGGCAGATCCTCGAGCTCGTTCCGGCGCGACCGGACGGGAAAGCCGCGACACCACCGGAGGGCACACTGGCCATTCTCCGCGACAGCTCCGGCATCGCGGAGAACCTGGCACACCAGCTCACGGCCCGCGGCGTCCCCGCCGTCGTTCACGACACCGCGCCGCCGGATGCCGGTGGCGTGGTGTTCCTCGGCGGGCTGGCTCCGGTCCGCACACCCGAGCAGGCATGGGAGATCCACACCGCCGCGTTCCACACCGCCCGCACCGTCGCGCCGCGCATGACCGCCGCGGGCGGGCTGTTCGTGACCGTTCAGGACACCGGCGGCTTCGGCCTCCGCCACTGCGATCCCCTGCGGTCCTGGCTGGGTGGTCTGGCCGCACTACCCCGCACCGCGCGATGGGAATGGCCGAAAGCGACGACCCGGGCGATCGATTGCCGCACCGAAGGCCGGTCGAACTCCGAGATCGCGACCATGATCGCCGACGAGCTGCTCCGCATCGACCACAACCGCGACGTCTACCTCGACGGCGACGGCAACCGGTGGACACCTGCCATCATCGAGGCCGAACCAGCGGAACCAGCATTCCTTCCGCTCGACCACGATCCGGTCCTGCTCGTCACCGGAGGGGGACGCGGTATCACCGCCGCCGCCGTCATCGCGCTCGCCCAGCACCAACCGGCGGGTTTCGTGCTCTGCGGGTCTTCCGCCGACCCGCCGCAGGACACGATCAGCACACTCGAGGCCACCGGATCACGCGTGCGGTACCTGGCCGTCGACGCCCGCGATCGGGAACGGCTGCACGACGAGCTGGCGGGCGTCCGCAGTGACTGGGGGCCGGTCACCGGCCTTGTGCACGGAGCGGGCGTACTCGCCGACGGGCGCATCGAACACAAGACCGACGAGCAGTTCCACCAGGTGTTCTCCACCAAAACCGCCGGACTGCGAGCAGTGCTGGCCGAGACCCGGGACGATCCGCTCCGCCTCGTCGTCGTGTTCTCCTCGGTCTCGGGCACCGTCGGAAACCCGGGGCAGAGCGACTACGCCATGGCGAACGAGACCCTCAACCACGTCCTGGCCGCCGAGCGGGCCCGGCGCCCGGACGCGATCGTGCGGTCGATGATCTGGGGGCCATGGCACGGCGGCATGGTCACTCCAGCGATCCAGGAGACCCTGGCCATGGCCGGGGTGCGCACCATGTCGATAGAGGAGGGTGTGCGGTCCTTCCTCGCCGAGCTGGGCACCACCGCGACCGACCCCCGCGTGATCCTCTCGGCCGACTCCCTTGGCGAGGCGGAAACGCGATGACGAACCACGTTGAAAGCCCGGATGCGGAGGTCATGCCACGGCCCCCGCGGATTCCGCTGCCGGGGCCAGCCGGAGCCGGTGAGCGCACCCAGGCCCACCCGGTGGCCGCCTGCCATCACGACGTGACGACCCTGCACACGCGCTACCTCGAGCTGCAACGCGAGATCGTGGCCCTGCTTTCCCAGCACGGAGCCACACCACCGGTCGAAGACAATGTGCCGACCGCCACCGAGACCATTCTCGACCCCGCCGCGGAGCCGTGGCTGGCCGACCACAGTCCGCTGTGGACAATTCCGGTGCTGCCCATCACCTGTGTCGCCGAGCAGCTCGCCCGTGCCGCGGGACAGCACCCGGTGCGCGTGCTGCGCGACATCCAGATGCGCCGCTGGCTACCCGTGCCCGGGCCCACGCCGATCCGGCTCACCTGTGACGGACCAGCCGTCGGCATCGAGGTCTGGTGGGAGGCCGCCACGCCGGGGATGTCACGATACGCCACCGTCGCCACCGGCACCGTCGGCGAAACCCCCTCACCGCGGCCAGCTCGATTCGCACCACTCACCGACGCCGAGCCCCTGCCCGACCCGTACTCGACCGCCGAAGTGTTCCACGGGCCCAGTTTCCAGTACCTGACCTCCGCACGGATCGGCTCCGTGGGCGCCACGGCAACCCTCGACGCCTTCCGCGGAACCGTTCCCCACGGCCTCCTCCACCCCGGCCTGCTGGACTCCGCCCTGCACGTGATCACCCCGGCCACGCTTCGCCGATGGATGCCGGAGCGCACCACCGACTCGTTCGCGTTCCCGCACCGCATCACCGCGTTGGAATTCCACGACCACCTGCCGCACGCCGGGACCATCGACGCGGAAGCCCGGTTCGCGGGCGCGGACAGCACCGATCCGCGACTGTTCAGCCTCGACCTGCAACTGTGTAGCGACGACACCGTGCTGGTTGCCTTCCACGTCGTCCTCATCACCCTGCCGGCAGGGCCCTTCGCCGACGTGCCGGGGTTGACCCGCCGTGCCTACCTGCGTGACCGCGAGTTCGTGCCCAGCCTCCTGCTCTCCACGCAAGAGGGGACGTCGACGGTCGTGCACCGCGACGCGATCGAGCCGTTCGATCGCATGCCCGGCGCGGCCACCTCGATCTACGCGCTGGGGCAGGGGGACACGCTGCCGCAGATCGCCGCGAAGGAACACCTGGCGCGCCTGATCCGCGCACACCCCAGCCGCATCACCGTCGACAACGATCTCCGCCACGCCCGCTGCGACGGGCGCGCCTGGCCCATCTCCGTCACACACGATCACGACCACGCTCGCGTTCACGACAGGAACTGACCAATGCCCGCACGGACGATCCTGCTCACCGGCGCATCCGGACTGGTCGGCTCCGCACTGGCACGCGCGCTCGACGGACACCACGTGATCAGCCTTGCCCATCGCAAACCCGTTGACGGACAAGCGGTTCACGGCGATATCACCCGCCCCTGGCTGGGCCTGCACCCCGGCGAATACCGGCGGCTAGCCGGTACCGTCGATGTCGTCGTACACTGCGCCGGCCTCGTCCACTTCAACGCGCCCGCCGACCGTCTCCACGACGTCAACGTCCGCGGTGTCGGCCACATCCTGTGCTTCGCCGAGGACGCCGGGGCCCGGATCGTCCACGGCTCCACCGCCTACGTCACCCGAGCGGCCGACGGCATCACGCTCAGCGCCTACGCCCACTCCAAAGCCTCCGGCGAAACCCTGGTCCGCGAGTCCGGTCTGTCCGCCGCGATCGCCCGGATCTCCACCGTCGTCGGTGACTCCAGCAACGGCCGCATCGCCCGGCTCCAGGCGTTCCACTACCTGCTCGGCGCCGCCCTGTCCGGACAACTACCCTTCCTGCCCGCCAGCACCGCAACGCATATCGACCTTCTCCCCACCGACACCCTCGCCCACGCCCTCGCGGCTCTGGCGACCAACGATCAAGCGAACGGCGACTACTGGCTCACCGCAGGACCCGCCGCGACGCCGTTGAGCCGCATCATCGACATCGGCTTCCCCCTCGCCGCCGGCAAACTTCGCGACCACCCACGCCGCCGGGACATCGACCCCACCGTGTTCCGGCCCCGCATCATCGACCCGGCCGTCTGCGACCAGGTCATCGACATGGCACTCAGCCACACCAAACCCGATGCCGCACCCAGCGTCATCCAGCACATCGTCGGCCTGATGGCCACCTACAACAACGCCCCCGAACTCCCCACCTCCCTCGGCACCATCCCCGGCGGGCCACCCGCGCCCAACCGGGCGGCACAAGAGAAAGCGGTCGAGGCGCTGTGCCGCCACCTGCTCGCACTGCCGCACGAAACCTGGCACTGGGTCTAACCGGGCAGACAGGGCCGGCACGAACCCGGGCGGCAGGCGTGGGTTTCAGCGAGTGGCGGGCGGCGACAACCGTTCTGTGCCCGCGTCCCGGAATCGTGCGGCAGCCGCGCCAGGCCGAGATCCGTCTGCTGGTCCCTTCACACGCCCTCATCTTCCCGTGGGACGAGTGAGCGCCACAGATGGCGTGATG
Organism: Amycolatopsis minnesotensis; assembly: GCF_039529815.1. NCBI lineage: Bacteria > Bacillati > Actinomycetota > Actinomycetes > Pseudonocardiales > Pseudonocardiaceae > Amycolatopsis > Amycolatopsis minnesotensis. The sequence continues at coordinate 51,667 of NZ_BAAANN010000010.1, forward strand.
ACATAGCGATGGCGACTACGCGATCGCGCCTTCCGCGGCCACCTCGTCGAGCGGGACTCGCGCACTGTCGGTGTGGCCTCGTGCCCGGTAGCCGCCGGTCTTCCAGTAGCGTGTCGCCGCGAAAAGCGGCGGTATCTTTGGGAGTGTTGGCCTGCAACGAAATCCACCATCTCCCCATCGCCGTCATCCACCGTCCAGTACAGGATGCCGCACACGGATTCCGATGCCCGCCACGGCGACGAGGCCGCCAATACCGCTCCCGGCAGTGCCACTACCAGCGGCAATCCACCCGCGACACCATCACCGTCACGAACTAGGACTGGAGTGCTAAAAGCCTCCCGGGGCGTTGCCGGCTGTGTTCCGGGAAAGGCGGGTCAGTTCGACGACGGGGATTCTGCGGGAGGTTGCGTTCTGGTATGCGGTGTAGCGGTCGTTGTTCACGGCGTTGACGATGCCCCAGTAGCGCGGGTAGTGGTCGTCGGCGGGCGGGATGACACGGGCGGTTGCCGGGATGCGGTGCCGGGCGACTTGGATTTCGCAGTCAGGATGGGCTTTCAGGTTGACCAGCCACGACGGCGCCAGGGGGGATCCACCGTTGGAGGCCACGACGAGGTAGCGGTCGCCGTCGCGGGCGTAGATCAGCGCGGTGGTGCGTTCGATACCGGTCCGTTTTCCTGTGGTCCGCAGCAGGAGTGTGGGACGGCCCAGCAACAACTTGTGGCCGAGCAGGCCATCGGTGTGGACATATGTCGCTTGATGGGTGCGCAGCAGGGCGTGATACAGGTTCACCGCGGCCTCCTGGATTCCGGGACTGGCGCCGCACCTGGGGCGGTTTCGGCGCGAAGGGCTCGGGCCATGCCGCGAGACGGCATCCGGCGGCCCGGGATGCGCCCGCCGCCAGCGCGGCGCGGCGGGTGCACCCAGGCTGGGGGCTCGGGACCCGTCCGCGACATGACCACTGAGAATGTAACCACTGAATACAATGTAGTCAACGGTTACTTTGGTGGTGCGGTGCTCGGGTGCTGATCGCGGCTGGTGGTCAGTCCCGGGGTTTCAAGCCCTGGATGAGGAGGTCGATCGTCTCGCGCAGCAACTCCTCGGCGTTCTCGCGGCTCACGAAACCGGTGCCGACGAACGTGATCAGCCCCTGCAGCGCCGCGGCCGCCGACAAGCCGATGCGTTCCGGCGCACCGGCGACGACCTCGCCGCGCTGCTGCGCGTCGGCGATGACGCCGAGCGGCAACGCGAAGGCGCCCGCCACGGCGCCGGTGAAATCCGCCCCTGAGCCGGAGCTGTGCTTGCGCGCGAACATCAACGTCAGCAGCGAGGAGTTCGCCACGGCGAACCGCATGTAGGCCTGCGCCAGGGCGTGCAGCCGGTCGCGCAATGATCCGTCCGGCAGATCAGCGGCCTGGAACTCGGCCCCGAGCCGGTGGAAGCCTTCCACGGCCAACGCGTCCAGCAGCGCCTGCTTGCCGCTGAAGTGCCGGCGGGGAGCACCGTTGCTGACCCCCACATCACGCGCGATCTCCCGCAGCGACAACCCGTCAACGCCCGTCTCGCGCAACTTCTCCTCGGCTCGGCGCAGAACGGCCGACCGCAGATCGCCATGGTGATAGCGGCCACGAGACCCCGTCACGCCAGACTCGGTCACAGGGGAGCCACGTTCCACAGAGCCATCCCGGCAGTCTAACCGTAAGCGACCGACTCGACGTGCAGCACTGACAAGCGTGATCACGCCGCCGCCCACAAGATCCCTGGTACTTCCCGGGCCTGGAGGCGCTGTCCGCAGAGGACGGCGGGAGCGCTGCCGCTGGACCCCGATGCTCGCGCCTCGAAATGCGGGCAGGCTTCAGGAGAAGAGGCGATCAAGGTCGATGGCCAGGCCGGCCAGTGTGGTCTCAACCGGTGCCGCCACCCAGAGCAGTGCCGAGCATCCTGGCCGGTTCGCGTCTCCTCGATGCTCGCTCTCGGCCAATCCGCGTAAGCCGACTTCGCGAGACAAAGCACCTTCGGATCCCATGTCGGTGTCGCTCAATGTGAAGCGTCGCGCGTGGCCAGGCGCAGCTCGACGAGGTCGAGGCCGAACTCGGCCCGGAGGTCACCGGGATTCGCTGCGACGTAGGTCGGCTCGAAGACCTCGACGGGCTCTACGCGACCGTCGCCGGATCGGGATCGCAGGCCCCCTGGGCGAGAGCACCGAGGAGCAGTTCGACGCCGTGTTCACCACCAACACCACGCCGGGTGTTCGTGACCAAGCCCGGCGTTAGAACCTTCAAGCCGTTCCGCCCGGCCGGGTCAGCGTCTCGACGTGCCGGTGCGCCGGAGGGCCAAGGCGTTCGTGCAGCGCGAAAAAGAGGTCGGCCGCCTGAGATCCTCGCCAGTTACCGGGAAGCAGCTCGATCGGCAACCCCGGGTCCAGGTACGGCAGTCGCCGCCAGTGCGTGAGGACCTGCACGTAGTCCGCGAAGGCCGCCTCGTCGTCGTCGCGTCGTTTTCGGCGCCATCGCGCCGAAGTCGGGCGGTACTCCGCGACGAACTCGTCGTACATCCGCTCCAGCCCGTCGAGGTCCCACCACCGGGCCACCCGCTCCGGCTCCGGGCGAAACGCGACGTACCCGGCGCGGAACAGATCGACGTAGTCGGCCAGTCCGCCGCCGGCCAGCGCGTCGCGCGCCTCCTGTTCGAGGTGGACCGGCGCGATCCACACGCCGGCGGCGACCGTCCCGAAACCCAGCCAGGACAGCCGCGACCGAAGCTGGTGCCGCTTCTCGCGCTCTGCCTCGGGGACGCTGAACACCGCGACCAGCCAGCCGTCACCCGTGCCGGCGCGGTGCCGCTCGAAGATGCGCCGGTCGCCTTCCAGGAGGATCGCCCGGCCCCGGTCGGAGAGCGCGTATCCGGCGGCTCCGCGGACCTTCTGGGCGACCAGGACGCCGCGGCGCTTGAGCCGCGAGATCGACGAGCGGACCGCGGGCTCGTCGACCCCGGCCGTGGCCATGAGCCTGATCAGGGCGCTGACGCTGAGCGCCCCGCCCACTTCGCGCGCGTACAGGCCGTAGATGGTGACGATGAGGGCGCGCGGCTGGATCGGCTTCACCTGGCCAGCGGTCCCGCCTTGCCGGATTTCGAGCACGCGACGGGAGTCTAGCCGGGTCCGGCTATGCCGCGGCGTTGACTGCCGTCATCGGCGATGCATAGTCTCCCTGGACGCCCCCGTCGCCGGGAAGGACGCCATGCCGCCTTCAGCCTCCGCACACGTCGACACCTTCTGCCGGGACAACCTGCCAGCCGAGGAGGAATGGCCCGAGCTGCCTTTCGGCGATCTGCGGTATCCCCGTCGCCTCAACTGCGCGGTCGAGCTGCTCGACAGGGTCACCGACCGGGTCGGTGCCTGCCGGACCTGCCTGCTCGCGCCCGGCTCCGATCCGTGGACCTACGGCGAGCTGCGCCGTGTCTCGAACCAGATCGCCCGTGTGCTGGTCGAAGACCACGGGATCGTGCCCGGCAACCGCGTCCTGCTCCGCGGCCCGAACAACCCCTGGCTGGTCGCGTGCTGGTTCGGCGTGCTGAAGGCGGGTGCCGTCGCGGTCACCACGATGCCGATGCTCCGCGAGTCCGAACTGGCCACCATCGCCGGGATCGCGGCGGTCGACTTCGCGCTGTGCGACGCCCGGTTCACCGGCGCGCTCAGGTCGTCGGGGATTCCGGGGCTCCGCGTCGTCGAGTACGGCGACGGCGGCGACCTGATCCCGGCGATCGGGACCAAGCCCGCGGAGTTCACCCCGGTCGACACCGCGGCTGACGATGTGGCCCTGCTCGCCTTCACCTCCGGGACGACCGGCCGTCCCAAAGCGACAGCGCACTTCCATCGCGACGTTCTGGCGATCACCGACACGTTCTCCGCGCACGTGCTCAAGCCCGAAGCCGCCGATGTCTTCACGGGCACCGCGCCGCTGGCGTTCACGTTCGGTCTCGGCGGCCTGGTCGTCTTCCCGCTGCGGGCCGGTGCCTCGACGTTGCTGATCGAGAAGGCGACGCCCGATCGGCTCGCCGAGCTGATCGCCCAGCACGCCGTGTCGGTCTGCTTCACCGCGCCGACGGCGTACCGGGCCATGCTCGCGTCCGGAAAGGCCGACCGGCTCTCGACGTTGCGCCGCGCGGTTTCCGCGGGCGAGCACCTTCCCGCCAGTACGTGGCAGTCCGTCTTCGACGCGACCGGTATCCGGCTCATCAACGGCCTCGGGGCCACCGAGATGCTGCACATCTTCGTCGCCTCCGCCGACGACGACATCCGGCCCGGCGCCACCGGTCGCGCGGTACCCGGATACGTCGCGGCGGTGGTCGACGAGCGCGGAAACCCGCAACCAGCCGGGACGGCGGGACGGCTCGCGGTCAAGGGGCCCACCGGCTGCCGGTACCTGGCCGACGCGCGGCAGCGCGCCTACGTGCGGAACGGGTGGAACATCACCGGCGACACCTTCGTCCAGGACGCCGACGGCTACTTCTGGTACCAGGCCCGAAACGACGACATGATCGTGTCGTCGGGCTACAACATCGCCGCCCCCGAGGTCGAGGAGGCGTTGCTCGCGCATCCCGATGTGCTGGAGTGCGGTGTCACCGGCCTCCCGGACGAGGCGCGCGGCCAGCTCGTCACCGCGTTCGTGGTGCTGCGCGAAGGAGCAGGCGGCGCACAGGAGACCGTCACGCGACTGCAGAACTTCGTCAAAGAGCGCATCGCGCCGTACAAGTACCCCCGCCGCGTGGTCTTCGTCGGCGCACTGCCCAAGACCACCACCGGAAAGCTGCAGCGCTACCGGCTCCGGGAACTAGCGCCGAAGGCGGAGAGCTGACGATCAGTGGTGCGCCATCGCCGCCTTGAGCCACCACGCGCCGAAGCCGCTGATCTTGGCATCGACCACCAGCGGCCGATCGAGGCCCGCGGCGACTCGCGTCGCCACCTCGTCCAGGTCGGTTCTCGTGCGGACGGTGACCGCGTCGCAGCCGTAACCCCGCGCGATCGCGGCCAGGTCCGTGTCCGGGAACGTCACGGTGCCGGTCGGTTCCCCACCGGGCTCGAAGAAGTAGACCTCGGCGCCGTAGGCGTGGTCGTTGTAGACGACGATCAGCATCGGCAGGTTCAGCCGCACCACGGTTTCGAGTTCGGCGATGCCCATCAGGAACCCGCCGTCGCCGCAGGCCGCGACCGGGAAGCGGTCCGGCAGGGCCAGCGCCGCACCGGTCGCGGTCGCCAGCCCGAGGCCGATCGACTGGAACGCCTGGGTGAAGCAGAACCCGTTCTCGTCCGGCACGTCGAGGTACATCGTCGGATACCCCATGAAGTTCCCCGAGTCCACGCCGACGACGCGGTTGCCCGGCACGATCTCGTCCAGGGCGGCCGACAGCGTGCGGGGGTCGATCGTGCCGGCGGTGCCCGCGTCCTCGTGCGCGTGGTCGCGCCAGCGGATCTCCTTCGCGATCCGCGTCCGCAGCCCGGCGCTGCGGTATCCCCCGCCGCGATGACCGTCCAGCCGCTCGGCGACGGCCTCGGCGGTGCCCGCGACGTCGCCGACGATGCCCAGTGCCACCGGCCGGTTGCGGCCGAGCGCGGCAGCGTCCAGATCGACCTGCACGAGCACGGTTTCCGGCCCGAGCAGCCGCCCGTGCGCGGTCGTCCAGTCGTTGAGCGCGCAACCCCAGCCGACCACGAGATCGGCGCCGCGGATGAGTTCGGCCGTCAGCGGCGAGGAAAACCCGCCGGACACGCCGATCCCCCACGGTTCGCCGGTGAACAGTCCTTTCGCGACAGCGCCCTCGGCGAGCAGTGCCCCGCTGAGATCCGCCAGTTCCACCAGCGCTTTCCGCGCCGAGCGCGCGCCACGGCCGCACAAGAACACCGGGCGTTCCGCCCGCCGCAACGCGGCGGCGAGCGCTTCGACGTCCTGGCCGGCGGCGCGCGGGTGCGGCAGCGGCTCGATGGCGGTCAGCCCATCGAGCAGGTGTTCGTCGAACGGCTCCTCCTGCACGTCGAGCGGGAGTCGCAAAAGGACGGTCCGCCGGTCCCGCCGCGCCAGTGCGAACGCGCGCCGCACGTCCGCGAGCGCGCTCTCCGCCGAGCGGACCACGACGCTGACCGCGCCGACGGCGTGCGCGAGTGCGCCGGAGTCGAGGTGGAAGTTGGACAGCGGATCGGTGACCTCGCCGGTGACCACGATCAGCGGCGTCCTGCTCTTCGCGGCCTCGCCGAGCCCGGTGGTCGCGTTGGCGAGCCCGCAACCCTGGTGCACCGAGACGACGGCGACCTCACCACTGCACCGCGCGTAGGCGTCCGCCATCGTGGTCGCGCCGCCCTCGTGGCGGGCCGCGACGAAGTCGCTGCCGCCGCGGACGAGTCCGTTGGTGAAGTGGAAGTTCCCGCTCCCGACCACGCCGAACGCCTTCCGGACGCCGAAGCGGGCCAACGCGACGCCGACGGCCTGCGCCACGTTCACGACTCGCCCTCCCCGCCGGGCACCACCGCGAGCACGCGCGCCGGGCTGCCGGTCCCGCCGACGATCGGCAGCGGGCAGACCACGACGAGCGCGCCGACCGGCGGCAGCGAACCGAGGTTCCGCAGCGAGGTGATGCCGTACTTGTCGGCGCCGAGGAGGTGGTGGTGCGCGGGCATCGGCGGGTCCAGCGCGAACCCGTTGCCCGCGTCGATCCCGACGGTTTCCACGCCGTAGCCCGCGATCGGCGTCTCTTCGGCGAGCCAGCGGGCCGCGGCGGCCGAGATGCCGGGAGTGTGGCTGACCCCGTCCGTGGTGTTCAGGAACGCCTCCCGGTCCTCGCCGTAGCGGTCCCAGCCGGACCGGACCAGCAGCCAGCCGCCGTCGCGCAACGGCCCGTGCCCGGCTTCCCACGCGCGGATGTCGTCGATCTCCAGCAGGAAGTCCGGGTCCTCGGCCACGCGCGCGGAAATGTCGAGGACGTGCGCGGGCCCGATCAGCCTGGCGACCGGCACCTCGGACACGTCGGCGCCGTCGCGGTTGGAGATCCAGTGCCGCGGCGCGTCGAGGTGGGTGCCGATGTGCTCACCGGTGTGGATGTTGTTGTGCCGCCACAGCGGACCGGCGTCGTCGAACTCGCTGACGCCTTCGAGGCTGAAGTCGACGAGGTTCGCGTACGGCGCGGGCAGCCGGAGCGTAGGCGTGTCCGCGCTGAGCTTCGCGGTGAGGTCGACGACCCGCAGCCCGCCGTCGGCCAGGTGGGTCAGGAACTTCTCGGCCGCGGTCTCGGCGGAGGTCTTCATGGGTGCGTCCTCTCATCTCGCGGGTCCACGACGGTCGTTGACAGGACGGTAGGCCAGCCCTACGGTACCGTGTTCAGTCGTACTGATGGAACAGTCAACTGGAGCGGTGCGAACATGGCCATGGCGGAGACCGAACCGGACGGCTCGGAGGGGCTTGGCGAACGCATTCGGCGCATCCGCACTGCGAAATCGCTGTCGATCCGCGAGCTGGCCGAGCGAGCCGAGGTGTCGACGGGGTTGATCAGTCAGGTTGAACGCGGGATCACCGATCCCAGCCTGCAGACCGCTCGCGCGCTGGCGAAAGCACTGCGGACGCCGCTGTTCGACCTGTTCGCCGAGCCGGACCGGTCCGAGGTCGCCGTGGTGCGCAAGGACCGCAGGCTCCGGCAGCAGTCACCGCACGGCGAGATCTCCTACGAACGCGTGTCCCCCGGTTCCGGGCGGCTCGAAATGCTCGAAGGGACGCTGAAACCGGGTGGCGTGTCGTCCGGCGAGCCGTGGACGCATCCTTCGCAGGAGTGCGTGGTCGTCACGCGGGGGACGCTCGTGGTCGAGGTCGACGGTGCCGAACACCGGCTGTCCACCGGCGATTCGTGCTACTTCGACTCGCGGCTGCCGCACCGCTACCGCAACGACGATGCCGTCCCCGTCACGTTCTTCGTGGCGATCACCCCGCCCAGCTACTGACCCGAACGGAGCGTCTTGACCGCCCACCCGAGCCCGGCCGCATTCCGGGCGCACTTCCCCGCCCTCGCCGACACGGTGCACCTCGCCAGCTGCAGCCAGGGCGCCCTTTCGGACGCGCTGACGGCCGAGCTCTTCGAGTTCCAGCACACGATCCGCGAACACGGGGCGCCGTGGGACAGGTGGATGACCAAGGTCGCCGAGGCGAGGGCGTCGTTCGCCCGGCTGATCGGCGCGGCCCCGGACGACATCGCGGTGGTGCCCTCGGCCTCCGAGGGTGCCTACCAGGTCGCTTCCACGCAGTCGTGGGCCCAGCGGCCCGGACTGGTCACGACCGACCTGGAATTCCCGTCGCTGGCCCATGTCTGGCTCGCGCAACAGGGCAGGGGCGCCGACGTCCGGTTCGTCCCGCACCACGACGGGCTCGTCGACGCCGAGGACTACGCCGCGCTGATCACCGGCGATACCCGGCTGGTGTCGGTCCCGTTGATCAGCTACGCCAACGGGTTGCGGTTCCCGGTGTCCGACGTCGTGGCGCTGGCGCGCGAACACGGCGCGCGGACGTTCGTCGATGCCTACCAGGGGCTCGGCGTCGAGCCGGTCGACGCCGCCGAACTCGGGTGCGACTACCTGGTGAGCGGCAGCCTGAAGTACCTGCTCGGCATTTCCGGGATCGCGTTCCTCTACGTCCGGCCCGGGCTGCGCGACGCCGTTTCCCCACCGCTGACGGGCTGGTTCGGCCGGACGAATCCGTTCGAGTTCGACCCGCGCCACCTCGACTACCCCGAGCACGCCCGCCGGTTCGAGACCGGGACGCCGTCGATTCCGTCGGCATACGGTGCGGCCGCCGGGTTGTCGCTGGTGCACCGGCTGGACGCGCACCACGTGCGCGATCACCTCCGCGCGCTCACGGGGAAACTGCAGCAGCGGTTGCTCGACGCCGGAGAACGGCTCCGGTCACCGCTGGCCGAGGAGCGGCGCGGCCCGCTCGTCGCCATGGCCGACTCCGATCCCGATGCGCTGGCGGCGTTCCTCGCCGCGCGGCGGATCGTGTGCAGTGCCCGCGGCGACGTGCTGCGGATGTCCTTCCACTACCACAACGACGAGTCCGATCTCGACGCCGTCGTACAGGCGATCGCCGAGTACCGCGCGAGCCAGTAGGGAGCCCGACGTGGCGCAGACGCCGCACCGGCTGCAGCGAAGGCTGCGGAGCAGACAGCTGACGATGATCGGAATCGGCGGGGCCATCGGCACCGGCCTGTTCCTCGGTTCGAGCCTGGCGATCTCGCACGCCGGGCCGGCCGTCGTGCTCGCCTATGTCCTTTGTGGACTTGTGGCGCTGGTGATCGCGTGGGCGCTCGCCGAGATGGTGGTGGTGCACCCGGCGGCGGGCGCGTTCGGCAGCATCGCCCAGAAGTACCTCGGCGTCGGCAGCGGATTCGTGGTGCGCTGGGCCTACTGGGCGATGCAGGTGATCGCGATCGGCGGTGAGACGATCGCGGCGGGCGTCTACGTCCAGTACTGGTGGCCGCGGATTCCCCTCTGGCTCCCGGTCGCGGTGTTCTCGCTGCTGGTGATCGTGGTCAACGCCGCGGCGGTGCACATCTTCGGCGAGTTCGAGTACTGGTTCTCGATGATCAAGGTGTGCGCGATCCTGGTGTTCGTCGTGCTCGGGCTGGTGCTGGTGTTCTTCGGGCTGCCGCAGGCCCCCGCGACCGGCGCGGCGAACCTGACCGCGGACGGCGGCTTCCTGCCGAACGGCGTGTCCGGCCTGCTGCTGGCGATGGTCTTCGTGCTGTTCAGCTACATCGGCACGGAGGTCGTCTCGGTCACCGCGGCCGAATCGGAGAACCCCGCCCGCGACATCCCGCGCGCGGCCAGGGCGATGGTGCTGCGGCTGGGCCTGTTCTACGTCGCGGCGATGCTCGTGGTCGTCCTCGTGGTGCCGTGGACGGTGACCAGCGAGGGCGGTTCGATCACCGCGAGCCCGTTCGTGCGCGTGTTCGCCGCGGCCGGGGTGCCCGCCGCGGCGACCGTGATGAACTTCGTGGTCCTCACGGCCGCGCTCTCCAGCGCGAACACGAACCTCTACCTCACCACGCGGATGCTGCACTCCCTCGCCGAGCACCGGTTCGCCCCGGCCTGGGCCGGCAGGCTGACCGGTGCCGGGGTGCCGCGCAACGCGCTCGTGCTCTCCACCGCCGGGCTGGTCATCGCGACGGTCCTGTCGAAGAACTCCGATTCCGGCGCCTACCTCGTGCTGTTCGGGATCTCGATCTTCGCCGCGCTGGTGGTGTGGATGATCATCCTGGTCACGCACCTGGCGTTCCGGATCCGGCGGCGCCGGGCCGGCCTGCCCCCGTCCCCGGTCCGGCTGTGGGGCGCGCCGGTGGTCAACGCGGTCGTCATCGCGTTCCTCGCCACGGTGCTGGTCTCCACGTTCTGGGTCGAAGGGCTCGGCCCGGCGTGGCAGTTCGGCATCCCGTTCTTCGTCCTGCTGGTGGTGGTCTACCAGGTGCTGCGCAGGACCGGGCGGACCAGGCAGGCGCGGGAGGCGGATCTCGAGGACTCCACGCTCACCGCGGGCCGCGGACAGGGCGGAGAATCCGCCTGAGCACGACGCGGAACTCGTCGCCGGGCAGGCCCGGCCGTCAGGCCCGTGAACCGAGGACGTGGTCGACGGCCGCGTGCAGCGTCTCGGTTTCGGTGGCCAGAATCGAGTCACCGGCGGGCAGTGCCCTCGCGATCGAAAGTCCGTTGAGGACGGTCACGAGGAATCGGGCACGCCGGGCGTTGTCGCCATCGGCGAGCGCGCCTTCGTCGCCCAGGACGGTCAGCCAGTACTCGACACGGCGTTGCGCTTCCCGCTCGATGGCGAGATACGCCGCGCGGTTCTCGTCGGTCGGCTCGGGCTCGATGTAGGTCTTGAAGATCTCGCTCCAGCCCGCTCGCGCCTGTTCGCCGACACCGGCGGGGGCGAGCACCTGCCGGAGGCAATCGATCAGCCGGTCCCGCGCCGGTGCCGACTTGTCGTGGATCCGGTCGCCGGGGGCGACCACGTCGTAGACGCCGGCGAGCACGGCGTCCTGCAGCGCGCGCTGCGTCGGGAAGTGGTACCTGAGCGAGCCGGTGCTCACCCCGGCCCGTGCCGCGACCGCACGCACGCTCAGCCGCGCGCCAGGGTCCTCCCCGAACATCGCCATGGCCGCCCGAAGGACCCTGTCCCGGCTACCGGCACCCGTCTCCTGCTCCACCATCGCCACCTCCGTTAACACACCGTACTAGCACACTGTGCTACTGTCGCGTCCCGACCGCACTAACACAGTGTATTAGGAGCCGGGCCGAATCGGCCGTCACCGGGTGCCCGGCGAACGAAACGGACGTGAAACCCATGAACCGCCTGAGCAAGCCGTTCCAGCTCATCCGCGCCGACCTCCGTGCGTACCTCCTCATCAACGCGTTCGTCATCGGAGCGCTGCTCCTCGGCATGGCGCTGGGGGCGCTCTTCCCCGGCCTGTACGCCGCCCGGACCGCATCGTTCGCGGAAGGCGGCCAGGGGGCGCTCGTCAACGCGGTGGTCGGCAACGGGTGGGTGTTCGGCGCGGTCATCTTCCTCGTCAACGTGTTCCCGACCGCGTTGCTGCTCATCACCCTCCCGTCGCTCGTGGTCCCCTTCGCCGGACTCGCGGTGTTCGCGCTCAAGACGATCGACCTGGGTATCGTGCTGGCCCCCGTCACCGGGACCTCGGCACGGACCCTCATCCCGCACTCCCTCACGCTCCTCATCGAGTTCCAGGCCTACGCGCTCGTGCTGTTCGGCGCGTACCTGCTGGGCAGGTCCTGGCTCCGGCCCGCGACGGCCGGCGCCCCCACCCGCCGGCAGGGATACCTGCGCGGGCTGAGCCGTGCGGGCTGGCTCTGGCTCCCGGCACTCGCGCTCTTCTTCGTCGGCGCGGTGTACGAGGCCATCGAGATCTACTTCCTGGTGCCGCTGGTGCTCGGCTCCTGACGACTTCCGTCCACACCGGATCGATTCCCGCCGATGATGCCACCGGGCCTTCGTCTCCCGGCTGGCGCTCGGCGCCGGGCGGCTGTCCACCAGACGCGGCCTGGGGAAAGGAAACCGGCTACGCTCGCCCGGTGAACGACTCCGCGAAGCCCGGCCCGGTCAAGATCGGGAACGTGCTGCACCCGGTTTCCGATGTCGAGTCGGCCGTGCGGTTCTACGCCACCGCCCTCGGGCTGACCGCGAAATTCGTTGACGGCGACCGCTACGCGGCCCTCGACGCGGGCGGGACCACGCTGGCCCTCGCCGGCCCGGCGGAGGACGTCACCGGCGGCGTGCCCGCGGCGTCGTTCAAGGTGCCCGACGTGGCCGCCGCGCTGGCCGCGCTGGTGGCAGGCGGCGGATCCGTTGTCCGGCAACCGGAACGCGGCCCGCACGAGGTCAGGGCCGTGGCGCGCGACCCATGGGGCAACACCATCGTCGTCTACGGGCCGCGGTAGCACCACGACGCCGGACCCTTCAGCGCGATTTCGGCAACAACCCGGCGGAGTACCGCGGACTCGAGGTGGTGGAGCGGGTCGCGCTCCGCGCGGTCGAGACCCCGCAGAACCTGAGCTACCTCCGGACGAAGCGCGATCGCATGGGCCACGCCTTCGCCGCGTTGACGGATCCCTTGCTGGGGCCGAAAACCGGGGGTTCTGACCCGCGCCGGAACCGTGCTCAGGCCGCGTCCACGAGTGCGACGGTCTCACCGGGCCGCGGCAGCCACAGCCGGTCGGCCATCCCCGCCGCCTCGAACGCCTCCCGCAGGGTCCCGGGGCCCTGGGTGAAGTGCGCCCAGTGCTCGAAGTGCAACGGGACGACCTGGCGTGCACCGAGAACGCGGGCGGCCTCGACCGCGGACTCGCTGGTGAGCGTGAGCGGGTCGTCCCCGGTCAGGGGCGTCTTCGCGGCACCCGCGAACAGCACCGCGACGTCGACCCGGCCACCGCGTTCGGCGATCGAGCGGACCACGCCGAGCGAAGCGTTGTCACCACTGACGTACACCGTCGGCAGGCCGTCGCCGGAAAGCAGGAACCCGGTGACCGTGCCGACCATCGGCTCGGATCCCGGCGGGCCGTGCAGCGCGGGCAGCCCGGTGATCCGCAGCGTGCCCCCTCCTGGGCGGGGCAGCTCCACTCCGGTCCAGTTCGGCAGCGCCCGCGCGGCACCGCCGAGGCGCTCCGCGGCCTCCTCGGTGGTCAGCACCAGCGGAACCGCGGCGAGGCTCTCGCGGCCGAGCTGGTCGAGGTTGTCCGGGTGCTGGTCGTGGGAAAGCAGCGTGACGTCGAACTGGCCCAGCCCGGCGGGTGCCACCGCGGGGCCGGCGGTCTTGACCAGGCTGCGGTCGCCGATCGGGTACTCCCCCGGCTGGTCGAAGGTCGGGTCGGTCAGCAGCCGGATCCCGCCGAGTTCGAGCACCGCCGTCGGGCCGCCCAGATAACGGATCGTGTTCGTCATACCGTCATCCTGCCCGCGCGGGGACGGTGACCGTGAGTGGCAGCAATGTCGTACACCGATGGGATGCCGCCAGTAGGGTGCTGCCATGCGCAAGATCGCTCTCGTGCTCTTCGACGGTGCCCGCCTGTTCGACACCGCGGTGGTCACCGAGGTCTGGCAGCCCGACCAGCGCTCGGTGGGGCTGCCTGGCTTCGAACTGCGTCGCTGCGCGGTGACCAGGAGGCCGGTGGAACTGACCGGCGGGGCGACCGCGGCACCGGAACGCACCCTGGCCTGGCTGCGCACCGCGGACCTGATCGTCGTGCCGGGCATGGCCGATCCGGACGCCGCGATCGCGCCGGAGCTCCCGGCGGCGCTGCGATCCGCGCACCGGGCAGGCACCACCGTCGCCAGCCTGTGCCTCGGCGCGTTCGTGCTCGGCGCCGCCGGACTGCTGGACGGGCGCCCTGCCGTGACGCACTGGGCGTACGCGGACCGGCTCGCCCAGCGCCACCCGCGCGCCGCGGTCGACCCCAAGGCGCTGTTCACCGGCGCGGACGGCGTGTGGTCCTCGGCCGGGGTCGCGGCGGGCATCGATCTGTGCCTGCACCTGGTGCGCACCGCCCACGGTGCCGAAGTGGCCGCCACCATCGCCAGGGCCATGGTGACCGCGCCCTTCCGCACCGGCGGGCAGGCGCAGTTCATCACCGCGCCCACCACGACCCGCGACCGGACCGGCGACGCCCTCGGCGCGGTCCGCGAGCGGGCCCTGCGGGAGCTGCACCGGCCGCTGACGGTCGCGGAACTGGCAGGCTGGGGCGGCATGTCGGCCCGCACCTTCGCCCGCCGCTTCACCGCCGAGACCGGCACCAGCCCCCTGCGCTGGCTGCTCGAACAGCGCATCGCCCGCGCCCAGCAGCTGCTGGAACGGACCGACCTGACCGTCGACGCCGTCGCGGGCCGGTGCGGTTTCGGCTCGTCGGTCACCTTCCGCCAGCACTTCACCCGGCACGTCGGCGTCTCGCCGAGCCGGTACCGGCACGACTTCCACCTCACCGATTCCCGCTAGGCAAGGGAGCCGCCAGTCGAGGACGAAGCCGCGCGCATCACCGCGCTGCTCCCCGACGGCCCGCGCACGAGGCAGGATGTCCGCATGAGCGAGCCTTCCTTCACCCTCGTGCAGCTGCGCTACTTCGAGGCGGCGGCCCGGCACCTCAGCATGACCGCCGCCGCGAAGGAGCTCGTGGTCTCCCAGTCGGCCGTGTCGACCGCGATCGCGCAGCTGGAGAAGGAAATGGGCGTGCAGTTCCTGTTGCGCCACCACGCCCGCGGGCTCAGCCTGACCACGGCGGGCGAGGCGTTCTACAAGCGGGTGCTGGACTTCCTCGCCCACGGTGCCGAACTGGTCGAGACCGCGCGGCAGTCCGGCACCGAGCTCGTCGGGACGCTGACGGTCGGCTGCTTCGCCACGCTCGCGCCGTTCCGGCTCCCCCTCCTGCTGGCCGAGTTCGAAACCCGGCACCCGCGCGTCCACGTGTCCCTGCGCGAAGGCGAGCACCACGCGCTCAAAACGGCCCTGCGCTCGGGTGAAACCGAACTCGCCCTGCTGTACGGCTACGACCTCGACGACGACATCGACCGCGAGGTCGTGGGCACCGCGGCCCCGTACGCCCTCGTCGCCGAGGACCACCGGCTCGCGCGCCGGAAGAGCCGCAAGGTGTCACTGCGGGACCTTGCCGACGAGCCCATGGTGCTGCTCGACCTGCCGCACAGCCGCGAGTACCTGCAGTCGATCCTGAGCGACGCGGGCGTGGAACCCCGTGTCCGCCATCGCAGCAGCGGGTACGAGACCGTCCGCGCCCTCGTCGCCTACGGCCACGGTTTCGCGCTGCTCAACCAGCGCCCGCCCGCCGAAACCACTTATTCGGGCGCCCGGGCCGTACCGCTCACCTTGACCGACGACGTCCCGTCGCTGAAGATCGTCGTCGCCTCGATGCGCGGAGCCCGGCTCACCCGCCGGGCACAGGAGTTCCGGGAGCTCTGCCGCGCCCGGTACTCGAAGTGACGCCCCGGTTCACCACGTCTTCCCGCCTGCTCCCGGACCGCGTGGTTGACCCGGTTGAAGAGGTTGGTCATCGCGATGTTCAGGATGATCGCGGACCGCTGCTTCTCCTCGAACCGGGCGGCCGCCCCTCCCGGTCATCCGGGGTGAGTCAGGCTTGCCGCAGGTAACCGCGCTGGGTCGCGATGTGGTCGGCGACGAACTTGGCGTCGTGCCACACCCCCCAGATGAAGCTCGATCCGCGCCGCGCCAGCCACGGCAGGCCGAGGAAGTAGACGCCGGGCTCGGCGGACACACCGCGCCGGTGCTTCGGCTTGCCGCTCTCGTCGAACGCGTCGACCTGCAGCCAGCCGTAGTCGACGGCGAAGCCGGTCGCCCAGACGATCGAGCCGACACCCGCGAGGTCGAGTTCGAGGACGGGGTCGGTCACACCGGCCGGATCCGGGCCCAGCACGCGGGCGCCCGGCTCCTCCGGGAGGTCGAGGCCGTTGCGTTCGACGTAAGCGTCGGCTTCGTCGAGCAGCGCCAGGTAGTTCGCGTCGCCTCCGGCGATGTTGGCCCCGAGGTCGGGGGCGAAGCGGAGGGTGCCGCTGTCGAACGAAGCGGTCAGGCCGACGAGTTCGATGCCGAGCCCGGCGAGCGCGCGGAAGTCCACTGTGGACCCGCCGCGCGCGCCGCTGACCGCGATGGTGACGTGCTCCGCGCCCGATGGCGGCGTCTCGGCGTCCCACTTGCCGAGGACGCCGAGCCACCAGCAGAAGTCGCGCCCGCGGTACTGGCGGGGAGGGCGGTCGTGCGGACCGACGGAGAGGTACACGCGCCGCCCCGACCGGCGGAGCTCCTCGGCGATCTGCACCCCCGAGGACCCGGCCCCGACCACCAGCACCGCACCCTCGGGCAACTGCGCCGGATTCCGGTAAGCGCTGGAGTGGAGCTGCGCGGGCCCGGCGTCACCGGGCACGATCGGCGGAATCACGGGCCGCTGGAACGGCCCGGTCGCCGCGATGACGTAGCGGGCCTCGATGGTCCCGTCCGAGGTCTCCGCGTGGAAGCCGGGGCGTCCCTCGTTCCTCCGGACCGATTTCACCTCGATACCGGTGCGGATCGGCGCGGCGATCTTCTCCGCGTACGCCTCGAAGTACGCCGCGATCTGGTCCTTCGAAGCGAACGCGCCGGGCGCCAGGCCGGCGAACTCCAGACCGGGGAAGCGATCGTGCCAGGCTGGCCCGTTCGCGACCAGCGAGTCCCACCGCTCCGAGCGCCAGCGCTCGGCGATCCGGTTCCGTTCCACGACCAGGTGCGGCACACCGCAGGCACTCAGGTGCTCGCTCATCGCCAGCCCGGCCTGCCCCCCGCCCACGACGAGGGCTTCAACCTCTTGGCTCGACATCCCCAACCTCCACTCCGGACCGGCGGGCGAACCGACCCGGTTCGTCTCCACGCCTCTGTGCGTCTCACCGGATCCTCGTGGCAGGCACTTCCCGTGTCCAACAGATGTTTTTGGACCACAAGATCTGTTTTGGCGATACAGACTGCATCAGTATTTCCGATTCACTGGTCCAAAAACATCTACTGGACAGAACTCAGGGGCTGCGTTCAGGCTGGGGCGACAACGCCGCCGATCCGTCCGGCAACCTCCGCAGGGAAGGGGAGTGAAGTGACCGTCCACCGTCGCATCCGCCCGTTCAACACGCGCGACACCTACCCCGAGCAGAACCTCGACAACGACCTCTGCCAGGCCGTCGTCGCGGGGGGCACGGTCTACGTCCGCGGTCAGATCGGCCAGGACCTCGACACCAGCGAATCCGTCGGGATCGGCGACGCCGCCGCGCAGGCCGAGCAGGCGATGGCCAATATCGCCCTGCTGCTCGACGAGGCGGGCAGCAGGATGGAGCACCTGGTCAAGCTCACCATCTACCTGATCGACCCGCGCTACCGCGAGGACGTCTACCGCGTGGTCGGCCGCTGGACCAAGGGCGTGCACCCGATCTCGACCGGCCTGGTGGTCTCCGCGCTCGCCAGGCCGGAGTGGCTGTGCGAGATCGACGCCATCGCCGTCATCCCGCAGGAGGAAAAGTGACCTTCTCGATCGTGGCCCGCGCGGTCGTCAACGGCACCGTGCGCTTCGGGATCGCGGCCAGTTCGTCCAGCCCCGCCGTCGCCGCCCGCGTCGCGCACCTGCGCCCCGGTGCCGGCGCGGCGGCCTCGCAGAACATCACCGACCCGCGGCTCGGTGGCCGCCTGCTCGACCGGCTCGCCGAGCACGGCGACCCCGAGCGGGCCCTGTCCGAGGTGACCGCCGCCGCGAAAGACATCGAGTACCGGCAGCTCACCGTGCTCGGCCAGGACGGCCCCGGGTTCGCCTACAGCGGGTCGCGGACGCTGGGCAGGCACGGCTCCGCCACCGCGGACGGTGTCGTGGCGGCGGGCAACATGCTGGCGGGCGACCACATCCCGCAGGCCATTGTGGACGCGTTCGGCGCCGCCACCGGGGAGCTGGAGCAGCGGCTCGTCACCGCGTTGGGGGCCGGTCTCGCCGCGGGCGGCGAGGAGGGCCCGGTCCGGTCGGCCGGTGTGGCCGTGGTGTCCGATGTGGACTGGCGGATCACCGATCTCCGGGTGGACTGGGCCGACGACCCGGTCGACCGCCTGGCCGAACTCCTCGACGTGTGGCTCCCCCAGCGCGACGACTACGTCACCCGCGGGCTCGACCCCGCGTCGGCACCGTCGTACGGCGTGCCGGGAGACGACCGATGACCGCGCTGAAGGACGCGGCGCGCGCCAGGGTCGACCGGCATGCCGACGCGCTGGTCCTCCTGTCGGAACGGCTGCACGCCGACCCCGAGACCGCCTGGGAGGAACACCGCGCCGCCGCCGCGGTCCCGGAGCTGCTCGACCGGGCCGGGTTCGCCGTCACCGCCCGCTACCTCGGCCTGGACACCGCGTTCCACGCGAGCTACGGCAGCGGTCCCGTGCGGATCGCGCTGTGCGCGGAATACGACGCGCTGCCCGGCCTCGGCCACGCGTGCGGGCACAACCTCATCGCCGCCGGTTCGATCGGCGCGGCACTCGGACTGTCCGAAGTGGCCGACGAAGCCGGGATCACCGTCGAGGTCTACGGCACCCCGGCCGAGGAGGGCGGCGGCGGGAAGATCGAGCTGCTCGACCGCGGCGCGTTCGCCGGTGCCGACCTGGCGATGCTGGCGCACCCGGCACCGGTGGACGTCGCCGAGGCGCGGCCGTTCGCCGTCAGCCACTCGAAGATCTCCTACACCGGCAAGTCCGCGCACGCCGCCGCCTACCCCGAGGCCGGGATCAACGCGGCCGACGCGTTCACCGTCGCGCAGGTCGCCATCGGGCTGCTGCGCCAGCAGCTCCCGGCGTCGGCACGGGTGCACGGCGTGGTGACGCACGCGGGCGACGCGCCGAACGCGATCCCGGAGCGCGCCACCGGCCGCTGGTACGTGCGCGCCGAGACGCTCGCCGAGCTGGCGGAGCTGGAGCCCCGCGTCCTGCGCGCCTTCGAAGCAGGCGCGCTGGCCACCGGGTGCGAGCTGGCGGTGGAACCGGAAAGCAAGCCGTACGCCGAATTCCGCGCCGACGAGACGGCACTGGCCGCCTACCGCGCCAACGCGCTCGAACTCGGCCGCGAGTTCGCCACCGGCGGCACCGCGTCGCGCATGAACCGGGCTTCCACCGACATGGGCAACGTCTCGCAGGTCGTGCCCGCCATTCACCCGTACGTCGGGATCGGCTCCCTGCCCGCGATCAACCACCAGCGCGAGTTCGCCGCGCACTGCGTCGGCGGCACCGCACAGCGGGCCCTGCTCGACAGCGCGGTCGCGCTGGCGTGGACCGGGGTGGACCGGGCGGCGACGCCGTGAACCGCACCGAGCACGACATGCTCGGCGAGATCAGCGTGCCGTCGGAGGCCTACTACGGCGCCCACACCGCACGCGCGCTCGTCAACTTCCCGATCACGCGCGAGACCCTCGCCGACCGGCCGCACCTGGTCGTGGCGCTGGCGACGATCAAACAGGCCGCGGCCGCCGCCAACGCCGAGATCGGCGCGCTCGACCGCGGCAGGGCCGACGCCATCGGGACGGCCTGCGCCGAGATCAGGGCGGGCGGGCTGCACGACCAGTTCGTCGTCGACCTGATCCAGGGCGGCGCCGGGACCTCGACCAACATGAACGCCAACGAGGTCATCGCCAACCGCGCGCTGGAACTGCTCGGCCACCACCGCGGTGGCTACTCCGCACTGCACCCGCTCGATCACGTCAACCTGGGGCAGAGCACGAACGACGTCTACCCCACCGCGGTCAAGCTCGCGCTCGACAGCCACCTCGCAGAACTGCTCGCCGCACTCGCCGGGCTGCGGGAGGCGTTCTCCGCCAAGGCTTTCGAGTTCACCGACGTGCTGAAGATGGGCCGCACCCAGCTGCAGGACGCCGTCCCGATGACCCTCGGCCAGGAGTTCGGCGCCTTCGCCGCCACGCTCGCCGAGGACGAACAGCGCCTCGCCGAGGCCCGGCTCCTGCTGCACGAGCTCAACCTCGGCGGCACCGCGATCGGCACCGGGCTCAACGCCCGCCCCGGCTACCGCGAGCGCGCCGTGGCGCACCTGCGCGAGCTGACCGGGATCCGCACGCTCGTCTCCGCACCCGACCTCATCGAGGCGACCCAGGACGTCGGCGTGTTCGTCCAGCTCTCCGGTGTGCTGAAACGGGTCGCGGTCAAGCTGTCCAAGATCTGCAACGACCTCCGGCTGCTCTCCTCCGGCCCGCAAGCGGGCCTCGGCGAGATCACCCTGCCCGCCCGGCAGGCGGGGTCCTCGATCATGCCCGGCAAGGTGAACCCGGTGATCCCCGAGGCGGTCAACCAGATCGCCTTCGAGGTCATCGGCAACGACGTCACCGTCACGCTCGCCGCCGAAGGCGGGCAGTTGCAGCTCAACGCCTTCGAGCCGATCATCGCCCGCGCGCTGACCGCGGGGCTCGACCACCTCACCGCCGGGATCGGCGTGCTCACCGAGCACTGCGTCCGCGGGATCACCGCCCACCGCGAGCGCCTCGCGGGAATCGTCGCGACGTCGACCGGCCTGGTGACCGCGCTGAGCCCGGCACTCGGGTACGAGACGGCGTGCGCGATCGCGCTCGAGGCGCACCACACCGGCCGCCCCGCGCTCGATCTGGTGCGCGAGCGCGGGCTGCTCACCGATCAGCAGCTCGGCGCGCTCACCACCCCGAGGGCGCTCACCGGCGCCCCGCCCACCTGACCGTCCACACGGGACAGCGCAGTCCCGCACAGCATGATCGCGAGATCTGGTTCGAGGAGGCACCATGACCGCGCAGGACACACCGCCCGACGAACTGACCGCCGTCGCCGACCCGGCGACTCTGCGCCGAAGCGTCGCGGCCGGTGCCGTCGGGGTGTTCGTGCACTGGTTCGACTGGGCCGCCTACGCCTACCTCGCGAGCACCATCGCCTCGGTCTTCTTCCCCGCGGGCGACGACACCGCGGGCCTGCTCGCCGTGTTCGGGGTCTTCGCGGTCTCGTTCGGGATCCGGCCGATCGGCGCGCTCGTGTTCGGGCCGCTCGGCGACCGGATCGGCCGCAAGCGCACGCTGTCCATCGTCATCTTCGTGATGTCCGGCGCCACGCTCGTCATCGGCCTGCTTCCCGGCCACTCCACCCTCGGGATCGCGGCCCCGCTCCTGCTGGTCTTCCTGCGGCTGCTGCAGGGCTTCGCGGCGGGTGGCGAATTCGGCAGCGCGGCGAGCTTCCTCGCCGAGTACGCGCCACGACGCCGCCGCGGCTTCGGCGTGAGCTGGCTCGAAGTCGGTTCCCTGCTGGGATTCCTCGCCGGGTCGTTCGTGTTCCTGCTGCTCTCGGTCGGCCTGTCGGAGGAGCAGCTCGCGTCATGGGGCTGGCGCGTCCCGTTCCTGATCGCCGCCCCGCTGGGCATCATCGGGTTCGTCATCCGCAGCAAGATCGAGGACACCCCCGAGTACCGCGCGCTCGAGGCGACCGACAACGTGCCCCGCAGCCCGGTGCGGGAACTGTTCCGCAACAACAAGAAGCAGCTTCTCCAGGCGGCCGGTCTGATGACCATGATGCACGTGCCGTTCTACGCGGTGCTCACCTACCTGGTCACCTACGAGACCGACTACCTCGGCCACTCCGCCGGCAGCGCCGCGCTGCTGTCCACGGTGATCTCGCTCGTCGGGCTGGTGCTCGTGCCCGCCTTCGGGCGCCTGTCCGACCGCGTCGGCAGGCGCCCGGTCCTGATCGGCGCGGGCATCGCGCTGTTCGTCCTCGCCACCCCGGCGTACCTGCTGATGGGCACGGGCCTGGCGGGAACGTGGATCGGCGGGCTCGTGCTCGGCGTCGTGCTCGCCGCGATCCTGGGCACCTACGCGGTGTGGTCCGCGGAGATCTTCCCGACCCGCACCCGCCAGGGCGGCCTGTCGATCGCGTACAACCTCACCGCCGCCCTGTTCGCGGGCACCGTGCCCTACCTGATGACCGTCCTGATCTCCGCCACCGGAAGCACCCTGGTGCCAGGCCCCTACCTCATGGTGTCCGCGGTGATCGGGCTGATCGCGGCCTTCTCGCTGCGCGAGACCGCGGGAAACCCCTTGTTGCACGAGGAAGACCTGGCCACCGGTGACACCGAGCGCTGACCGGGGCCACCCGGCGTCGCCGTCGGGCAGCGCGGCGCGGCCGACCGGGGTGAGCTGACGGTGGACCGGCACGACGGCCAGTTCCGGACGGCCGCCGGACCCGGCCAGGTGACCCGGGTCCCTCAGACGACGTTGGCGTCGATGAGCTGCTGCCAGATCTCGCCCTGGTCGACGACTTCGACGCCGTGCTTTTCGGCCTTGGTGAGTTTGCTCGCGCCGACGTCGGCGCCGGTGACGAGCAGGTCGGTGCTCGCCGAGACCGACGAAGCGATGGTCGCGCCCGCTTTCTCGCACAGGCGCTGGAAAGTCGGGCGGGGCACCTTCTCCCCGGAGCGCGGGTCGCTGATCGCGCCGGTGACCACGACCGTCTTCCCGGCCAGCGGCGCACCGGCGGCGACCACCGGCGGCAGGTCCTCCTCGCGCACGTCCAGGGAAACCCCGCGCTCGCGCAGCCGTTCCAGTTCGGGCCGCAACCGGGTGAGGTGCTCGATCAGCGAAGCGGCGACCTTCGGCCCGATGTCCTCCACCGCCACCAGCGCCTCCTCCCCCGCGTCGGCGACCTCCTCCAGCGAACCGAATCCCGCCCGGCACAACCGCGCCGCGGTGCCGTCGGAGGCCATCGGGATCGCGAGCCCGATCAGCGCCCGGCGCAGGCCGACCCCGCGGCTGGCGTCGATCGAGTCGATCATGCGCGTGGCCGAGACCTCGCCGATGCGGTCGAACTCCAGCAACCGCTCCCTGTCCAGCCGGTAGAAGTCCGAGGGGTGTTCCAGGATCCCGGCCTCGGCCAGCCGTTCGATCCACACCCCGCCGACGGCGTCGATGTCCGCCGCCGCCCTCGACGCCCAGTGGATCAGCCGCCGCACGGTCTGGGCGGGGCAGGAAACGTTGGTGCAGAACAGCTCGCGGCTGTTGCCCTGCTCGGTCAGCGGCTGCGCGCACGACGGGCAGGTGGCGGGCGGCACGATCTCGGTTTCCGCGCCCGTGCGCTTCGCCGCGTCGAGCACCCCGGCGACGAACGGGATCACGTCGCCCGCGCGGCGGACCAGCACCGTGTCGCCGATGCGGATCCCGCGGGCGCGGATCACCTCCTGGTTGGCCAGCGTCGCGCGGGTGACCGTGGTCCCGCCGACGAACACCGGCTCCAGCCACGCCACCGGGGCGATCTTGCCCGTCTTGCCGACATCCCAGACCACATCGGACAGCACCGTGGTCTTCTCCTCGGCCGCGAACTTGAAGGCCAGTGCGCCACGGGGCGAGCTCGACCGCGTTCCCGCGGCGGCGTACGCGTCGCGGTCGGCCAGCCGCAGCACCGCGCCGTCCAGGTCGTAGTCCAGGTCGTTGCGCCGCCGCTCGATCTCGGAGATCACCTCCTGCGCCGCCTCCGCACCGTCGCAGTGGCGCATGTCGGCGGCGGTGAACCCGAGCGTCCGCAGTGCACCGTCCAGATCGGACTCCGCACTGTCGGGATCGGTGTGCAGGTCGAAGGCGAGGAACTGGAGGCGCCGCTCGGCGACGGTGGCCGGGTCCTTGGCCCGCAGGGTGCCCGCGGCGGCGTTGCGCGGGTTGATCAGCGGCTTGTCCGGGTGCGCGGCGTTGTAGGCGGCGAAGGTGGAGCGCAGCATGACCACCTCGCCCCGCACCTCCACCCGGCCCGGCGCGTCGAGGCGCTCGGGGATCCCGCCGGTCAGCGCCCGCACCAACGGGGTCACGTCGTCACCGGTCGTCCCATCGCCGCGAGTGACCGCGCGCGCCAGCCGCCCGTCCTCGTAGACCACGGCCAGCGACAACCCGTCCAGCTTCGGCATGACCACCACCGACTGGCCGGGAAAGCGGTCGAAGAACGCCACGACCTGCTCGGACTTCGTCGCCTTCTCCAGCGACAGCATCGGGCGCGAGTGCCGGACCGGCGCGTGCAGCACCACCGGCGAGCCCACCTGCTCCAGCGGGTTCGGATCCGGCGCCAGCTCCGGGTTCGCCTCGATCAGCCCGCGCAACTCGTCCTCGACCCCGTCGTACTCGGCGTCGGCCACCTTCGGCGACCCCCGGTAATAGGCGTCGCGCAACGCCACGACCTGATCGGCGAGTTCCTGAATGCGTTCTCCAGCGTCCACGGCACAGCACGCTACCCCTGCCCACCGACACAACACCGACACAACACCGGCACGACGCTCCGCGCGCACCGCGGCCACGCGCCGGGAGTTCCGCCGTGAGCGTAAGTGCGGCCGCGGCGGGCGGGCCGGTGTCAGGATGACGGTATGGCGGACATTCTCCAGTTCCAGCGGAACCACGCCCCGGCGGCGGATCGCGATCAGGAGCCAGTGCCGGAACAGGGCCCGGAACCCCTGTGGCGCGAGGCGCTCGGCCGGAGCCTGCGCGGGATCAGGGAAGAACAAGGCGGGCGCCTCATCGACATCGCGGAGCGGGCCGGTATCTCGCCCCAGTACCTGTCCGAGATCGAACGCGGTCGCAAGGAGCCGTCGAGCGAGATGATCGCCGCGGTCACCGGTGCGCTCGGGATCGGCCTGCCGGACCTGCTCACCGGGATCGCGGGCGAGGTCGGGCGGCACCGTCACCCGCGTCCCGCGCGTCGCCCGGCGGGGCCGCTGCTCATGGCGGCCTGATCCGTCACGGCCGCTGGTCGATGATGGTGTCCGCCAGCCCGTAGCCGACCGCCGCGGCCGCGTCGAACACGCGGTCGCGGTCGGTGTCGTGCCGCAGGTCGGCGATCGCCCGGCCGGTGTGCGCCGAAAGGATCTCCTCCAGCTGGGTGCGGACCCGCACCACCTCGTCGGCCTGCAGGATGAGATCAGGGATGGTGCCGCGGCCCTGCGCCGCGGGCTGGTGCAGCACCACCCTGGTGTGCGGCAGCACGCAGCGGTGCCCCGGCTCCCCCGCCGCCAGCAGCACCGCGCTGGCCGCGACGGCCTGGCCGATGCACGTCGTCGCCACCGGCGCCTTGATGAAGCGCATGGTGTCGTACAGCGCGAGCATCGCCGACGGGTCACCGCCCTCGGAGTTGATGTACAGGTTGATCTGCTGGTCGGGGTCGTCTGACTCCAGGTGCAGGAGCTGGGCGATCAGGGCGTTGGCCACCCCGGAGTCGATCGCGGTGCCCAGGTAGACGATCCGCGACGACAGCAGGTGCGAGTAGACGTCCATGACCCGCTCGCCGCGCGCGTCGCGGGTGATGACGTTGGGAATGGTGTACGTGCTCATGCCGTGGCCGCCGTCCTGGTGCCGAGGCCCAGCCGGTTCGTGCGCACCGGCACCACCTGGTCCAGTGCGTCGACGATGTGGTCGATGAAGCCGTACTCGCGTGCCTGTTCGGCGGTGAACCAGCGGTCGTGCAGCGAGTCGGCGTAGATCCGGTCGACCGGCTGGCCGGTGTCGTCCGCGATGAGCCCCAGCACGGTATCCCTGGTGTGCCGCAGATCGTCGGCCTGCACCTCCACCTCGACCGCCGAGCCGCCGATCCCCGCCGAGCCCTGGTGCATCAGGACGCGGGCGTGCGGGAGTGCGAAGCGCTTCCCCGGCGTGCCGGCGGAAAGCAGGAACTGCCCCGCGCTGCACGCCAGCCCCAGCGTCAGCGTGACCACGTCGCACGGCACGAGCCGCATCACGTCGCGGATGGCCAGCATCGCCGGGACCGAGCCGCCCGGCGAGTGGATCCACAGCGCGATGTCCTTACGGGGGTCATCGCTCGCGAGGGCGAGGAGCTGGGTGGCGAGCACGGTCCCGTTGTCGTCGTCGAGCGCACCGTCGAGCACCAGCACCCGCTGGCTGTAGAACCGTTCCCGGAGCAGGCGGTCGAACAGTGGCTGCTTCTCGTCGTTCGTCATGCCCCGACCATGCCGCCCGCACGGGGCCGTTCGCCGCTTTCTCTGCTGTGAGCGGATCAGCTCTCAGCAGCCTGATCTCTCCACTGTGGACTTCCGGCCGGCAGCGACCGGACGGTGGCCAGGTATTCGGCGGCGAGCGCGCGGACGATCTCGCCGGCGGGAAGCACTTCGTCCACCAGGCCCGCGCTTTGGCCCGCTTCGATCTTGCCGTTGTCGACGTCCCCGTCGAAGGCGGCCATCTTCAGGGTGGACTGCGCGAAGCGGGCCCTGCGGTCCTCCACGCTCGCGCCGTCGCGTTCGAGCTTCGCCATGTCGCGCGTGAAGGCGTTGGGCAGCGCGCGGATGACGCCCAGGTCGCGGCCGACCGGCTGGGCGTCGGTCACCGACGCCGACAGGACCGCCCGCTGGTAGGCGGGATGGACGTTCGCCTCGGCGCTCAGCAGGAACCGGGTGCCGAACTGCGCGGCCCCGGCGCCGAGCGCGAGCGCGGCGGCCAGCCCTGCCCCGTCGGCGAAGCCGCCCGACGCGATGAGCGGCAGGTCCGGTACCGCGCGGGCGACCGCCCTGACGATCACCAGCGTGGAGACCAGGTCAGGGGGCGGGTGCCCGCCGGCCTCGGCGCCGACCACGACCAGGCCGTCGACGCCGGTACCCGCTGCCTTGCGCGCGTGTTCGGTGCTCGCCACGACGTGCAGGCAGACGGTGCCCGCGGCCCGGAACCGGTCGAGGTAGCGCCGAGGCCCTCCCTGCGAGGCGATCAGGACCGGGATCCGCTCGGCCAGTAACAGGTCCATCGCCTCGTCGGCGCCCTTGCGGTAGAGCGGGAGGTTGACCGCGAACGGGCGGTCGGTGCCCGCGCGCAGTGCCCTGACCGCGTCGCGTAGGGCGTCGAGCCGCATCGGCCCGGCGGCGAGCACGCCGAGGCCGCCCGCGCGGGACACCGCCAGCGGCAGCTCCGGCGAGGACGAGGCCCAGGACATCCCGGCCTGCACGATCGGCAGGTCGATGCCGAGCAGCCGCGTGAGGTTCGTGGCGATCGCGGTCATCGGGCGTCCAGGAGCCGCACGGCGTGTTCGGCGAGCTGCTTCTTCTGGACCTTCGCGCTCGCGGTCATCCCGATCCCCTCGAACCCGTCGACGATCCGCAGGTGGCGCGGCACCTTGAACCCGGCCATCTCGCCACGGCACCATTCGAGCAGCTCGCCCGGTGAAAGGTCCGCGCTGTCGTTGAGGACCACGAAGGCGAACGGGACCTCCACGAGCCGTTCGTCCGGCACGCCGACCACCGCGGCCTGGCGGATCGCCGGATGGCGGTGCAGCACCGCCTCGACCTCGGTGGGGGCGACGTTCTCCCCGCCGACCCTGATCAGGTCCTTCGCCCTGCCGGTGAACAGCAGCCGCCCGTCGGCGCGCAGGACGCCGAGGTCGCCGGTGGCCAGCCAGCCGTCGCCGTCGAGGACGGCCGCGGTCTGCTCCGGCATCGCGTAGTAGCCGCGCATCACGTTCCACCCGCGGACCAGGATCTCACCCTGCTCTCCCGGCGCGGCGTCGTTCCCGGTGACGGGATCCCGCAGGCGCACGGAAACACCGGGCTCCGGCGGCATGCTGCCGTCCACCCGCTGGTCCTCGTCCTCCCACCACGCCGACTGGGCGACGTTCGGCGCGGCCTCCGACAACCCGTAGCCGACCACGGCCTCGGTGGCGCCCAGTTCGTCGATCACGCGCCGCACCACCGTCGGCGACGCGGCGAGCCAGGCACCGCGCAGGTGCAGGCGGTACCGGTCGCGGCCGGGGTGGTTGAGCAGCATCAGCGCGATGGTGTCGTTGCCCGCGAAGTGCGTGCACCGCTCGTCGGCGAGCAGCCGCAACGCGGTTTCCGGCACGAACCGCTCCGCGGTGACCAAAGTGGACAGTTGCTGGACGCAGGCCAGTATCGACAGCGTCGTCCCCGCCACGTGGAAGAACGGCCGTCCACTGTAGAACCGGTCGCCCGCGTGCAGGCCGAGCCTGGTGCCGGAGAAGAACGCGTCGGCGCACATGCTCCGGTGCGTGAGCAGCACGCCCTTGGGGAACGAGGTGGTGCCCGAGGTGTACTGGACGAGCGCCACGTCATCGGGGTCGCCGCACGCCTCGACGGGCTCGCCCGCGCCCGCGGTGAACTCCTCCCAGCCGAGTGCTCCCGCGGGTACGTCCGCGCCGATCACCACGACCCGCGCCAGCCGGGGCAGGTTCGGGTCGGGCAGCTCC
The DNA here is from genome assembly GCF_039529815.1 of Amycolatopsis minnesotensis. Classification (NCBI taxonomy): domain Bacteria; kingdom Bacillati; phylum Actinomycetota; class Actinomycetes; order Pseudonocardiales; family Pseudonocardiaceae; genus Amycolatopsis; species Amycolatopsis minnesotensis. The sequence goes on from NZ_BAAANN010000010.1 coordinate 79,963, forward strand.
GCGTCGACCGCGGGGCAGATCTCCCGGAGCATCGCGACGAACTCGGAGCTGAGCACCTTCTCCGCCAGGAACAGCAGCTTGACGTCCGACTGGCGCAGCGCGTACTCGAACTCGGGTGCCTTGAAGCGGGTGTTCACCGGCACGGTCACCGCGCCGAGCGAGGTGATGGCGAGGAACAGCGCGACCCAGCGTGGCCCGTTGCCCAGGCAGAGTCCGATGTGGTCACCGCGCTCGACACCCGCGCAGCGCAGCGCGGAACGCAGCGTCGCCACCTGTCCGGCCAGTTCGGCGTAGGTCACGCGCTCGTGCGCGTTGACGACCGCTTCGAGGTCGGGCACCACGATCGCGGCGCGGCGCAGCGCGGCGTCGGTCGTGAGTGGACAGACACCGGTGAGGTCGAGGTCCACGTCGCTCAGGTCCATTCCGCTCACTCCCCGATCCGGTCCGCGAACTCGGCGACGCCCCGCCGCCACCCGCCGTCGGCGAGGTTCCGCTCGATCGCGGCCATTTCGATGCGGATCCCGGTGCTCAGCGCCATCTCCTCGCCGAGGTCGACCGACTGCTTGGTCAGGCTCAGCGCGAGCGGCGGGGCGGCCACGATCGCCTCGACCGTCTCCGCCACCAGTGTGCCCAGCTCACCGTCCGCCGCAAGCCGGGTCACCAGTCCGAGGCGCGCGGCTTCCTCCGCGCCGAGGACACGGCCGGTGAACAGCAGTTCCTTCGCCCGCCGCTTGCCGATGACCCGCTGCAACCGCTGGGTCGCGCCGATCGTGCCCCAGTGCGGTTCGGGGAAGCGGAAGGTCGCGGCCCCGGAGGCGAGCACGAAGTCACAGCTCATGGCGATCTCGCCGCCGGAGCCGACCACCGGGCCGTCCACCACGGCGAGCACCGGCTTCCCGCAGCGTTCGATCGTCTCGTAGGCGGCGAACGAGGCGAGCCTGCGGCGGCGCACCCAGGTCTCGTCCTTTCCCTTGCGCTCCTTGAGGTCCGCGCCCGCGCAGAAGACCGGGCCGCCGGCCTTGAGCACGACGGCGCGCACGTCGCCGTCGGCGTCGAGGTCGGCGAAGATCTCGCGCAACGCCGTGCACATCGGGAGGTTCAGCGCGTTGCGCGCCTCGGGGCGGTTCAGGGTCACCTCGGCGACCCCGGCGTCCGCGCGCACCAGCACCGGGTCCACTTCAGATCACCTCTTCCTCGCGCAGCGCTTCGATTTCCCGTTCGGACAGCCCGAGGTAGCCGGCCAGCACCGCGCCGGTGTCGGCACCGAGCCGTGGCGGCACGGCGGGTTCCGGGTCTTCGTAGCCGTCAAGGCGCAACGGGGTGCGCAACGCCGGGAAGCGGCCCTCGGCGGGGTGGTCGAAGTGCCCGACCATGCCGCGCGCGACGGTGTTCGGGTCGGCCAGCGCCTCGCGGACGGAGTTGACCTCGCCGACCGGGACCTCGCGCTCGCGCAGTGCACCAGCCAGCTCCGCCCGCGGCCGCTGCGCGAAGGCCGCCCGGAGTGCGCCGAGGACCCGCTCGCGCTGCGCGAGCCGTCCGGTGTTGGCGGCCAGGTCCGGATCGGCCGCGAGCTCGGTGAGGCCGAGCACCTCGCACAGCGGCGCCCAGTGCTGGTCGCTCGCGCTCAGGTGGAGCCAGTGGCCGTCCCGGCACTGGAACGCCGCCGAGGGCACCCGGCCGGGGTGCTGCGTGCCCTGCCGGACGGGGTCCTCGTCGTAGGCGAAGAACCTGGCCGCGGCGAGCGCCAGCAGGCTCACCTGGACGTCCATCATCGCCACGTCCACATGGGAGCCGCGGCCGGAGGCGCCGCGCCCGACGAGCCCGGTGAGGACGGCGATCATCGTCCACAGCCCGGACGCGAGATCGGAGACCGGGATGCCCGCCTTCGCGGGCGGGGTGTCCGGGTGCCCGGTCAGGTGCATGATCCCGGACAGGGCCTGGAAGATCGTGTCGTAGCCCTTGCGGTCGCGGTAGGGGCCATCCTGCCCGAAGCCGGTGTTGGAGACGTAGACCAGCCCGGGGTTCACAGTGGACAGTTCGTGGTAGCCGAGCCCCATCTTGTCCAGCGTGCCGGGGAGGAAGTTCTCGACCACCACGTCGGCCTTGGCCGCGAGATCGCGGGCGATCCCCCTGCCGCGCCCGGACTTCAGGTCGAGCGTGATCGAGCGCTTCCCGCGGTTGAACGCGAAGAAGTACGCGCTCTCGCCCTCGGGAAGGCGGGGCTCCCAGCCGCGGGACTCGTCACCGCGGCCGGGACGCTCCACTTTGAGCACGGTGGCGCCGAGTTCGGCGAGGCACTGGGTGGCCAGCGGGGCGGCCAGCACGCGGGAGAAGTCGAGGACGGTGATACCGGACAGCGGTTTCATCGGCGCTCCCGGAACCCGCGCATGATCACGTTGACGTCGCGGCCCGCCCGCATCGCCTCGGCGTAGGGCAGCTCGGCGACCCGGTGGAACAGGGTCTTCGTCGCGGCCATCGCCAGCGGGCTGGACTCGGCCCACCGGCGGGCGATCCGCAGGCCCTCGTCCAGCAGGTCCCCCGGTCCGGCGACGCGGTTGGCCAGTCCCAGCTCGAGCATCTCCCGCGCGGTCAGCATCCGGCCGAGGCTGATCAGCTCGAAGGCCAGCTTGGGGCCGAGCTGCCGCTGCAGGCCGGTCATCACGACCGCGGGCACGATCGAATGCTTCAGCTCGGGGTACCCGAACCTGACGTCGGTCGCGACCACGGTCATGTCGGCGCCGATCGCCAGGCCGGCGCCCCCGCCGACCGCCGCGCCCCGCACCACGGAAACCACCGGGGTGGACAGCTCGCGCAGCAACGACTGGGTGCGGCTGGTCAGCTCGGCCCGCTCCAGCACGGCGGCCGGGTTGTCCGGCGTCAGGTGCCCGAACTCGGAAAGATCGGCACCCGCGCAGAAACCGCGTCCGCTGCCCGCCAGCACCAGCGCGTGGACCCCCGGGTCGCGGTCGGCTTCGAGCAGTGCGTCGTGCAGCGCGCGAGTGAGCGCCGTGTTCAGCGCGTTGAGCTTTTCGGGGCGGTTGAGCCGCAGCACGCGCACCGCCCCGTCGTCCTCGCTGAGCAGGACCTCAGGCATCGAGTTTCTCCTTCCGGCCCTTGGCCACCATGCTGTAGAGCTCGCGGCCCAGTGCCCGCTCGCAGAGTTCGGACGCCGCCGCGACGCGATCGGCGTCCAGCCCGGTTTCGACGCCCATCGCCTCGAAGAGCGCGACCAGGTCCTCGGTGCAGGCGTTCCCGGTGAGCCCCTGCCCGTAGGCGATCCGGGCGGGATGCCCGCCGACGCCGCCGAAGGCCGTGTCGAAGTGGCGGCAGCCCGCGTCCAGCGCGGCCACGCAGTTGGCGAGCGCGGTCCCCCGGGTGTTGTGCATGTGCGCCACCACCGGGATCTCGACCCCGGCCAGGCCGATCCGCCGGTAGAGGTCGGCGACGGTCCTGGGGGTGGCGGCGCCGACGGTGTCGCCGAGGGTGATCAGGCCCGCGCCGAGCTCGGCGAACCGGACGATGTCGGCGACGACCGAGCCGGGGTCGACCGCGCCCTCGAAAGGGCAGCCGAACGCGACCGACACGACGCCGACCAGGGTGAACCTCCCTCGCGCCAGCCGGGCCATCTCCGCGACGTTCTCCCACTGGGCGGCACGGGTGGTGCGCAGGTTGCGCTCGGTGTGCGCTTCGGTCGCCGAGACCAGGAAGCTCAGTTCCTCGGCCCCGCGACCGGCGTCGAGGTCGGCGATCGCGCGGTGCACGGCCCTCGGGTTGGGGCAGGTCGCCTTGTACGCGACGCCTTCGGCACGGGGAAGCCCGGCGAGCACGTCGGAGGCGTCGGCGAACGCGGGAACGTGGCGCGGGTGGCTGTAGCTCGTGGCCTCGACGCGGCGGAACCCCGCCGCGGTGAACGCGGCGAGCAGCCCGAGCTTGGTCTCCGTCGGCACGAACCCGGTCTCGTGCTGCAACCCGTCGCGGGCGAAGCACTCGCAGATCGTCACGCGGTCTGCCATCGATCACCTCCTGGGGATCAGTCACCCCAGGACTACCGGAATAGTGTTGATAAAGTCAACACTTAGAGAGACTGCTGACTCTCCAACGCCTTCGCGAGCTTGCCCAGCTTGTCCAGCGCCGAGTCCAGCGCTTCGCGCTCGGCGGGGGTCAGACAGACCAGGAACGCGTCGTTGCGCTCGTTCGCCGCCTCGATCAGCCCCTGGTAGACCGATTTCCCCTTGCGGCTCAGCGACAGCCGGGTGCTGCGTCCGGCACCGGACTCGCGGACCAGCAGCCCGCGTTCGTCCAGTTTGGTCACCACCCTGCTCATCTGCGCCTTGTCGAGGCCAGCGCGCGCGGCGAGCTTGTTCAGCGTGAGCGCCGGATCCTCGCCCAGCAGTGCCAGCGTCCGCCACTCGCCGAGGCTGACGTCGAAGTCGCGGCGGTACCGGGTCGACGCGCTGCGCGAGATCGCGTTGGCGACCCGGTGCATCCGGTACGACAGCAGCTCTGAGATGGGAAGCAGCGTGCTCATCCCGTGATTCTAGGCCACCGGCCGCACCGGCGATCCCAGCACCGGTGTTGACATTAACAACAGACGGACTGAGACTCGGGTCCGGCACCGGACGTGCCATCCCACCGAGCACGGAGTGAGACAGTGACGTCGACTTCACCCGGCGGCCCCGACGGGTCCGCCGTTCCCCGCGACCCGCTCTACCGCAAGGTCGCCTGGCGGATCATGCCGCTGCTGCTGGGCTGCTACGTGGTCAGCTTCATCGACCGGACCAACGTCGGGGTGGCCCAGGTCCGGCTGAAGGCCGACCTCGGGTTCAGCGAGGGCGTCTACGGGCTCGCCGTCGGGCTGTTCTTCGTCGGCTTCATCCTCTTCGAGGTGCCGAGCAACATGCTGCTCGCCCGGATCGGCGCCAGGAAGACCCTCGTGCGGATCATGCTGTCGTGGGGCGTGATCACGCTCCTGACCGCGCTCGCGACCACGTCCACGCTGTTCTACGTGGCCCGGTTCCTGCTCGGCGTCGCCGAGGCGGGCTTCTTCCCCGGCGCGTTGTTCTACCTCGCGCAGTGGTTCCCCTCGGCGCGGCGGACCAGGATGACGGCGATGTTCTTCCTCGGGGTCCCGCTGTCCGGAATCGTCGGGCCGCCGCTGTCGGGCTGGATCATGCACACCCTCGGCGGCGCCTTCGGGCTCAAGGACTGGCAGTGGCTGTTCGTGCTGGAGGCACTGCCGCCCATCCTGCTCGGCCTGCTGGTGCTGCGGTTCTTCCAGGACAAGCCCGCCGAAGCGCGCTGGCTCGACGAGGCCGAGCGGCAGGCGATCGCCGCCGATCTCGCCGCCGACCAGGACCGCAAGCAGGCCGGGGCGAAGCACGGCGGGATGCTGCGGGCGCTGAAAGATCCCCGGGTCTACGTGCTCGGCCTCGTCTCGTGCGGCTGCTACACCCTCGCCAACGCGGTCTCGTTCTGGACCCCGCTCGTGATCAACAGCTCCGGTGTCGGCAACGTCCTGGACATCGGGCTGCTCGCGGCGATCCCGCCGGTGCTCGGCATGGGTGTGATGCTGCTCGCCGGCCGCCATTCCGACCGCACCCTGGAACGGCGGTGGCACGCGGCCGGAGCCGAGTTCTTCGCCGCCGCCTGCCTGGTCGGCCTGTCCTTCGCCAGCGGCAACCCGTACCTCGTGATCGTGCTGCTGGCGCTGATGACCGCGGCGCACTACTCCGGCCTCACCGTGTTCTACTCCATCCCGTCGATCTACCTGTCCGGCCCCGCCGCGGCGAGCGGCATCGCGATGGTGACCACGATGGGCTCCCTCGCCGCGGCCACCAGCCCGGCGCTGCTCGGCTGGATCAAGACGACCACCGGGTCGCTCGACCTCGGCCTGCGGATCAGCGCCGGGGTCGTCGTGCTGGGCGGGATCATCCTGCTGGTCGGCATTCCCGCCCGCGCGCTGCGGGAAAGCACGGGTGCCGACGTCGCCCGATCGCAGGTGCCCGGCTGAGCGGCGCGGCCCGCGCCTGCCCCGGAGGGCGCCTTCAGGGCATGCGGGACTCGATCGACGTCGACCTCATCCGTCCACTTCGGACTCGTGTACCACCCGCCCGCCGACGACGGTCAGCACGGACCGCAGCCCCAGCAGTTCCGGGCCGGGGGCGGTGACCGGGTCGCCGTCGAGCACGGCCAGATCCGCGAGCCGCCCCGGGGCCAGCGCGCCCTTGACCCCTTCGGCGTTCTCCATCCAGGCGGGCCCGATGGTCCACAACCGCAACGCCTCCTCCCGGCTCAGCCGATCGGCGGGTGCCGGTGCCGCGTAGGGGTTCGGGCCGGGTGCGCCGGTGAAGGTGGCGACGCCGCGCCGCCAGTCGGGGGTGGTGACCGGCGCGTCCGAGCTGTCCGCGGTGGCCACGCCGTGATCCAGCAGTGCGCGCGCGGGAAAGGCTTGTGCCCATTGGGTTTCGCCGACCGTGCGCACCATGGACGGCCCGCTGAAGGTCCGCATCAACGAGCTGGTGATCACGCCGATCCCGTGCCGCGCCAGCCGCTCGTGGACCGCGGGCGACAGGAACGTCCCGTGGATCAGCACGTGCCGCGCCGCCTGCCACGGGTCAGCGGACGCCGCGGCCTCGATGGCGTCCACCACGGCGTCGGCCGCGCGGTCGCCGGTCACGTGCACCTGAGCCTGGACCCGTTTCGCCTGCGCCGCAAGGATGAGCTGGCGCAGTTCGTCCACTCTGGACTCGGCGCTCTCCCCCATGGTGACGAGATCGCCGTGGCCGCCGCCGGGGTACGGCCGGTGCATCCACGCCGTGCAGTGCGTCGGCACCCCGTCGGCGAACAGCTTGATCCCGCCCGCGCGCAGCATGGCGTCACCGCCGAACGCCGCGCTGGCCAAATGGCGGCGCAGGCTCGCGGCCGAGGTGGTGGGATTGGGCCAGTCCCAGTGCAGGAGCGCGTTGACCCGCACCGTCATCCGGCCCGCCGCGTGCAGGTCCTGGTAGTCCCGCCACAGGTCGGGGGGCACGATCGGATCCGTCACGCTGGTGACGCCGAGGCGGTTGAGGCGCCGCATCCCCCGCACGATGGTGTCGAGCCGCTCCTCCCTGCCCGGCCGCGGGATCAGCCGCGCCACGAGGTCCTGCGCGCTTTCCACGAGCATCCCGGTCGGCTCGCCGCCGTCGTCGCGCACGATCTCCCCGGCGGGCGGATCCGGTGTGGCGGCGGTGATCCCGGCCCGGCGCAACGCGGCGCTGTTGGCCCACACCGAATGCGACGAGGCGTGGTGGAGCACGGCGGGCCGGTCACCGGTGACCTCGTCCAGCCACGCGCGGGACGGCACCGCGCCGCCCGCCGCGAACTCCGCGATGGTGGTCTCCCGCCAGCCGCGCCCGACGATCCACTCCCCGTCCGGTGCCCCGGCCAGCGCCGCGCGGACGGCGGCCAGATCACCCGCGCCCGCGAGGTCCACGCAGAACTCCGGGCCGCTCAGCGCGTGCCAGGCCAGGTGCAGGTGCGCGTCGTTGAGGCCGGGCAGGACCGTTTTCCCGTGCAGCTCAACCACTCTGGCACCCGCCTCCGCCGCCGAGGACACGGTGGCATCGTCGCCGACGGCGTGCACGAGACCGTCGCGGATCAGCACCGCGGACGCGGTGCGGTCTCCGTCGAAGGTGCGGACGAGTCCGCCCCGCAGCAGCAGATCGCTCATGACGCGACCCTTTCGGCGACGTCCGGCTCCGAGTCCGGGACCACGGCCTGGTGCTCGGGGTGCCAGGCCACCACGACGTCGGCGCCGGGCCGGTGTTCGTGGACCGCGCCCGCGGGCAGCACCGCGCAGCCACGGGTGCCGTCGCCGTAGCGGAGCCACACCCGGCTGTGGTCGCCGACGTAGACGACGTCGGTGACCACCGCGCTCGCTCGTTGATGACCGGCGGGGGCCCCGGTGCCCGAATGCAGGGTCACGCGTTCGGGACGCACGATCGTCACCTCGCCGGGGTTGAGGCGCAGCGCGTTGGACTCGCCGACGAACTGCGCGACGAAGAGGGTTCGCGGGCGCTCGTAGAGATCCTCCGGGGTGCCGACCTGTTCGACGCGGCCGTCGTTGAAGACCGTGATCCGGTCGGACAGCGTGAGCGCCTCCTGCTGGTCGTGGGTGACGAACAGGAAGGTCATGCCGAGCTGCCGGTGCATCCGCGCGATCTCGCGCTGGAGCTGGTCGCGGAGCTTCTTGTCCAGCGCGCCGAGCGGTTCGTCCATGAGCAGCGCCCTCGGCTCGTAGACCACGGCGCGGGCGAGCGCCACCCGCTGCTGCTGCCCGCCGGAGAGCTGGCGGGGGAAGCGGTCGCCGAGCGCGGCGAGGCCGACCATTTCCAGCGCGTCCGCGACCCGCCGCTCGATCTCCGCGCGCGGCCGTCCGCGCCGGGCGAGCCCGAACGCGACGTTGCGCGCCACGGTCATGTGCGGGAACAGCGCGTACTGCTGGAACACCACGCCGAGATCGCGCCGGTGGGGTTTGAGGCCCGAGATCTCCTGGCCGTCGACGGTGATCGAGCCGGCGGTGAGCGGGGTGAACCCGGCGATCATGGACAGCATCGTGGTCTTCCCGGAACCCGACGGCCCCAGGAAGGTCATGAACTCGCCGTCGGCGATGTCCAGCGACACGTCGTCCACCGCCGGGCGGCCGATTCCGGGGTACTCCTTGGTCACGTGCGCGGTGGTGATACCGCTGCGGTGGTCATCGGTCATGATCGCTCCTCCGGCGAAGGATCTGGGGCACGAGCAGCAGGATCGTCGTGCACACGACGATCAGGCTGGACGCCGCGGCGATGGTCGGGTCGATCTCGAGGACGATCGACTCGTACATCTTCACCGGCAGCGTCTTGAGATCAGGGGTCTGCAGGAACAGGGCGATGACCACCTCGTCGAACGAAGTGGCGAAGGCGAACACGAAACCGGAGGTCACCCCCGGCGCGATGAGCGGCAGGACCACCTTGCGCAGCGTGGTCAACCGGCTCGCGCCGAGGCTGGCGGCGGCCCGCTCCATCGCGGGGTCGTAACCGGCGAGGCTGGTCTGCACGGAGGTGATCACGAACGGCACGCCGAGCACCGTGTGCGCCAGCACGAAGCCGAGCATGGTGCCGTTGAGCTGCCACCGCAGGAAAACCCCGTAGACGGCGACCGCGACGACGATGCCGGGCAGGATCATCGGCGCCATCAGGAGCTGCCGGACGGCACCGCGGCCGCGGAACCGGGCGCGGTCGAGCCCGAACGCCGCGGCGACCCCGAGCACGGTGGCCAGCGCGGCGGCCAGCAGTCCCACTTGGACGGAGTTGGCCAGCGACGCCAGCCACTGCTTGCTGCCGAAGAACTCGCCGTACCAGCGCAGCGACCAGCCCCCAGGCGGGAACTGGAAGGTCGATCCCGCGCCGAAGCTCATCGGGATGACCACCAGCGTCGGCGCGACCAGTACGAACCCGACGAGCACGACCCAGATCCGGAGCACCGGTCCGAGGGTGCGTTCCTTGCGGGCTACCCGCGTTACGGAGTCAGCCACGGTCCGCACCTCCTGCCGTACTGGTGCCGAGCGGTGCGGCGAGCCTGCTGAGCACCGCGAGCACGATCAGGGTGAGCACGAGCAGGACCGCGCCCAGCGCGCCCGCGCCGGCGAAGTCGAGCAGGTCGTTGACCCTGGTGCCGATCACCTGCGCGGCCAGTGCCTGCTGCGGCGTGCCGAGCAGGGCCGGGGTGATGTAGAAGCCAAGCGACATGATGAACACCACCGAGACGCCCGCGAGGACGCCCGGCATCGACAGCGGCAGGTACACCCGCACGAACGCGACGGGCCCGCGGGCGCCGAGACTGCCCGCGGCGTGCAGCAGGCTCCGGTCGATGCCCCGCATCGTGTTCTGCAGCGGCAGCACCATGAACGGCAGCATCACCTGCACCATCGCGACGGTCACGCCCGTGACCGAGCCCAGCAGGCTCACGCCGTGGATCCCGATGGCGTCGAAGAGCTTCTCGAGCACGCCACCGCGTTGTTCCAGGACGTACCAGGCGAAGTTGCGGGCCATCACGCTGGTCCAGAACGGCATCAGCACCAGCAGGGTGAGCAGGCCGCGGGCGCGCCTGCCGACGCGGCTCATCGCGTAGGCGTAGGGATAGGCGACGACCAGCGTCGCGACCGTGATGATCAGCGCCGTCCGGAGGGTGCGGAGCACGACGCGGATCTGCACCTCGTCGCCGAGCACGGACACGTAGTTGGAAAGCCCGAAGGCGGGCTCGGAGAAGCTGCGCAGGAGGATCACGGCGAGCGGGTAGCAGAAGAACACGAGCAGGACCGCCGCCGCGGGGAACAGCAGCCAGGAGGCTCGGGACCGCAGGACGGCGCGGCGGACCGGTACCGCGGCGGTCATCCGGTCTTCCAGTCCGACCAGGTCTTCACGACCCGGACCCGGTTGGCGGCCCACCACTTCACATCGCTGAGCACGCGCAGGTCCTCCTTGTCGTCACCCCAGATGTCGAGCGCACGGCCGATCTCCGGGTAGCGGGGCTTCGCCGCGGAGTTCGCGGGCCCCACCCCGGCCCGCTCGGCGAACGCCGCCGACTGCGCCGGTTCGGAGGCGAACCGGATCAGGTCCTTCGCCTGCTCGGACCGGCGGGAACCCTTTGGCACCACCAGAACGTCCCAGGTGACCGGGATCGGCACGCCGGGAACCACCTTCCAGTTGGTGGCTCCGGCCTTCAGCAGCGAGTAGGCGCGAGCACTGACGATGAGCGCCAGGTCCGCCTGCGCGCCCGCCATGCGCTGCTGCTGGTCGCCGTAGGTGTCGCTGATCGTCAGCTCGGGCCGGATCCGGTCGTACACCGACAACGCGCGCCGCACGTCGAGCGGGTAGAGCCGGTCCTTCGGCACGCCGTCGGCGAGCAGCGCCGCCTCCAGCGTGCCGACGCTCGGGTCGTTGCCGTAGACGATCCGCCGCCCGGGGAACCGGCCGCGGTCGAAGAAATCGGCCAGCGTGGCAGGCGGGTGGTCACCGTAGACGTTCGCGTTGTACATCAGCGTCAGGCCGAAGAACGCGTCCGGGACCCCGCACGGCGTCAGCGTCCCGTCCGGGAACGCCGACGCCAGCGGCCCCATGTCGACCGGCTCGACCAGGGTGCCGCACGCCTGGGCCGCCGACGACGCCTCGGTGTCGACGACGTCCCACGCGACCTTGCCCGCTTCGACCATCGCCTTGAGCTTGGCCATGCTGGACGGGCCGTCGATCGTGACCGTGGTCCCGGTCTTCTCCGTGTACGGGTTGAGCACGGCCGATCGCTGGCCCGCCTGGTAGGCGCCTTGGCCGTAGGACACGAACACGAGTGAGTTCTCGCCGCCTTCGGAGACGGCGCATCCGGCGGCCAGGAGGATCGTCGCCGCGGACAACAGCGCTGGTATCCGGCGTGGCACGATTTCCTCCCCTCAGCCCGCGGCGGCCGCGACGTGGCGGCACAGGACGTCGGCGAGGGTGTCGATCTGCTCCTCGGTGATCACCAGCGGTGGTGAGAGCACGACGCTGGAGCCCGACGCGCGCACCACGACCCCGTCCGCGCGGCAGCCGGACTGCACGGACGCGGTGGGCACGCCGTCGAACTCGATGCCGAGCATCAGGCCGACCCCGCGCACCTCTCGCACGTGCGGGAGCTTCGTGAGCGGGTCGAGCCGCTCGCGGAGGCGCGCACCGAGGACGCGGGCGCGGTCGAGCAGGTTCTCCCGCTCGATGATGTCGATGTTGGCCAGCGCGACGGCCGAACCGACCGGGTGGCCGTTGTAGGTGAACCCGTGCAGGAACGTGGCGCCGTCGGCCAGTGCCAGCACCCTGCTGCCGATCAGCACCGCGCCCATCGGGATGTAGCCGCTCGTGATGCCCTTGGCGAGCACGATCATGTCGGGCTCGATGCCGAAGTGCTCGCTGCCGAACCAGTGCCCGGTCCGGCCGAACGCGGTCACGATCTCGTCCACGATGAGCAGGATCCCGTGCCGCCGCAGCACTTCCTGCACGCGCGGCCAGTACCCCTCCGGCGGCGGCACCATACCGCCGACACCGAGGACGGGTTCCCCGATGAACGCGGCGATGCGGTGCGGGCCGATCTCGTCGATGCGCCGCTCCAGCTCGGCGACGAGGATGTCGGTGGCGTCCGGGCCGTGCTCGATGCCGTGCGGCTTGCCGAGCCATTCGACGTCCGGCAGCAGCGGGCCGAACCCCGTGCGCAGGCCCTCGATGCCCGTCGCCGCGAGCGAACCGCCGCCCATGCCGTGGTAGCCGCCGGTGCGGGCGAGGATCACCGTGCGCTCCGGCGATCCCGCGTGGTGGTGCGCGAGGCGGGCGAGCTTGATCGCGGTCTCGTTGCCTTCGGAACCGCCGTTGGTGAGGAAGACGCGGTCGAGCCCCGCGGGTGCCAGCGACAGCAGCCGGTCGGCGAGCAGGATCGACGGGGCGTTGGAGTAGTCCCCGAACGACGAGTAGAACTCCAGCCTGCCGATCTGCTCGGCGGCCACGGCCGCGAGCTCGGCGCGCCCGTGGCCGACCGGGCACTGCCACAGGCCGCAGGTGCCGTCGATGTAGCGGCGGCCGTCGGTGTCCCAGAGCAGCGCCCCCTCGCCGCGGTCGAGGACGAGTGGTTCGGCAGGCGACCCGAGCACGGTGTGCGGGTGCACCAGGCTGCGCCGGTCCACTTCGGACAGCTCCGCTGTGGACAGTTGTTCGGTGGTGCTGGTCATCGAGGTCCCTTTCGGACAGTGGGGGCGGGTCAGAAGCGCAGCGCGACGGCCTTGGTCTCGGTGTAGGCTTCGATCCCCTCGCTGCCGCCTTCGCGTTCCTGGCCGGAGTTCTTCTGCCCGCCGAACGGGAGTTCCGGGCGGACCGGCGCGGGGTCGTTCACGCCGATCACGCCGAAGTCGAGCCGTTCGAGCAGGCGCCAGATGCGGCGGAGATCCGAACCGAACACGTACGCGGCGAGCCCGTACTCCGTCGCGTTGGCGAGTTCGACGGCTTCATCGTCGTCGGCGAACGTCGACACGGCCAGCGCGGGGCCGAACGTCTCCTCACGGGCGATCAGCATGTCGGGGGTCACGTCCACGAGCACGGTCGGCTGGAAGAAGTGCCCGCGCAGGCCCGGGTCGGATGGCTCCCAGCGGCTTCCGCCGACGAGCACCCGCGCCCCCTTCCCGACCGCGTCGGCGACCTGCCGCTCGACCTTCGCCAGGCCGGCCTCGTCGATCAACGGCCCCACCGCGACCCCGTCCGCGTCCCCGCGCCCGACCCGCAGCGCGGCCGTCTTCTTCTCGATCAACGCCAGCAGGTCGTCGCGGACGCTCTCGTGCACGTAGAGCCGGTTCACCGCGGTGCAGCTCTGCCCGGCGTTGAAGAACTTCGCCATCACCACACCGGACGCGGCGGCCTCGATATCGGCGTCTTCGAACACGATCGCCGGGGAATGGCCACCCATCTCCAGCGACGTCCGGCGCAGCACGGAACCGGTGCGGCGCAGCAGGCCGAGGCCGACCTCGGTGGAACCGGTGAAGCTCACCTTGCGCAACCGGCCGTCGGCCAGCAGGGCGTCCACCAGTTCCGCGGGCCGCGACGTGGTCAGCGACTGGAGCACGCCAGCGGGAAGCCCGGTGTCCTGCAGGATCCCGAGCAGCGCCGTGGCGATGAGCGGCGTCTGCTCGGCGGGTTTCGCGATCACCGCGCAGCCCGCCGCCAGGGCGAGCCCCACCTTGCGGATCAGCATGCTGGCCGGGAAGTTCCACGGCGTGATCGCGAGCACCGGCCCCACCGGGCTCCGCAGCACCAAGCCGGGGCCCGCCGCGTTCGCCGGGGTCACCCTGCCGTTGGCGCGGCGCCCCTCCTCCGCGGCCCACTCCAGCATGCGCGCGGCACCGGTCAGCTCGCCCGCCGCTTCGCCCAGCGGCTTCCCGTTCTCCCGGCTGAGCAGCCCGGCGAGGTCGTCACGACGGGCGCGGATGGCCGCCGCACCCGCTCGCAGGTAGGCACCGCGGGTCTCCGGATCCGTTTCGGCCCAGCCGCGGAAGGCGGCCGAAGCCGAGTCGAGAGCGGCACGGGCGTGGTCGGCCGCGGCGTCCGACGCCCGGCCGATCACTTCGAGGCTGGCGGGGTCGACGACGTCGAACGACGAGGGCGCGGCGGCCCAGCGCCCGTCGATCAGCAAGGTCGCGGCGGTGGTGTCTGACATCGAAACGCCTTTCACATCACAGATTCCGGCCCGGTGGCCGAGGAGCACGATCGGGTGCCGCCGCTTCCGGCGTGGCACCGCGATGCGCCGAGTCTGACCCCCTGTGTTGATTTAGTCAACACCAAGAATTCAGGAATGCCCACAGGGTTTTCGTTGCCACGAACGCAAAAGGGCAATGACCGCGTGTCTACAGTGGATCAGACGCGCGGGTCATTGCCCGGTACCGGCCGAAAATCAGCCTTCGTCGCTCACCGCTTTCCCGTGCTCGGCCGCCTTCAGCAGCGCCCGCAGGGCTTCCAGCGCGGCATCGGGATCGGCTTCCTGGTCGGCGACCTGGTGCAGGAACATCCCGTCGAGCGCGTAGTAGACGAGCGAGGTGAGCCCCGCGCTCCGCGGCGCCCCGATGGCGGCAAGATCCTTCGCCACCGCGCCGAAGTAGCTCTCGTACAGCCGTTGCACCCCCGGCCGCAGCTCTTCCCGCCCCGCCGACTCGACCACGAGCCGGTACTGGAAGATCTGGATGTCGGCGCTTTCGGCGAAGCGCTTCCGCACATCGGGGCCCTCCGCGAAGATCCCCGCCCGCGCACCGAGCAGACCGTTCTCGGCGCTCTCCTCGAGCACCCAGTCCAAAGAGGAGCGCAACAGGTCGTCGATCGACGAGAAGTGGTGCTGGACCGCGCCCGTGGTGACACCGGCCGCGTGCGCGACCGCCCGGTAGGTCAGCCCGCGGATCCCGTCCCGCGCGACGACCTCGACGGTGGCGCGCTGCAACGCGCGCTTCATCTCGGCGGGCGCCCGCTGCGTCCTGCCACTCGCCACGCGACCTCCCGACACGCTTCATCCAGGCTCTCGACGCTCGTACATTACAAATGTAATGACCGGTCGTCAACACCCTCGCGCCGGCGACGGCGGCGAAGAGCACCAACGGCTCCCATGACTATCCACTCACGACCGGGATACGGAGAAGCCCGTGCCACTTCCGGGGTCGTTCACCGGGCAGAGCGCGGTCCCCGAACGTTCTGTAATGACTTAAATAGAGTTGCGAGCCTTACCAAATTTCTCTACGGTAACTGGTGCAAGCTTCGTTAGAGCCTTACTTAATATCGAGGAGAGTAACGACGATGACCGTCGACGTGACGCGCCCGTGGGGTCTGCGGGACCGAGTCCGCACCAGTACCGGCGAGATCGCCGCGGACGTGTTCGGCGCCGGGCCACCGGTGGTGCTCGTGCACGGCACCCCGTCCTGGTCGTACCTGTGGCGCGAGATCGCCGCGCCGCTCGCGGAAGCGCACACGGTGTACCTGTGGGATCTGCCCGGGTACGGCGACTCCAGCCTCGCCGACGGCGCGAGCGCGTCGATCGCGCTGCACGCGCGCACTCTGGCCGAACTGGTCGCCTACTGGGAGCTGGACGCGCCGGCACTGGTGGGCCACGACATCGGCGGCGGCGCGGTCCTGCGCGCGCACCTGATCGAAAAGGTTCCGGCGAGCTCGATCGCGGTGCTCGACGCCGCGGTGCTGTCCCCGTGGGTGACACCGGTGGTCCAGCACATGCAGCGGCACCTCGAGGTCTACCGGAGCATGCCGTCGCACGTCTTCGGCGAAATCATCGCCGGGCACGTGCGCACGGCGACCCACCTCGAACTGCCCGAGCCCGTCCGAGCCGCCTACCTCGACCGGTTCGCGGGACGCGACGGCCAGCAGCGCTGGCTCGACCACGTCGCGCATTTCAGCGAGGACGACACCGCCGACGTGGTCGG
Organism: Amycolatopsis minnesotensis; assembly: GCF_039529815.1. Lineage (NCBI taxonomy): Bacteria > Bacillati > Actinomycetota > Actinomycetes > Pseudonocardiales > Pseudonocardiaceae > Amycolatopsis > Amycolatopsis minnesotensis. Next base: position 95,960 of record NZ_BAAANN010000010.1, read on the forward strand.
CGCCCTCGGTGAAATCGCCGTCCCCACCCACGTGATCTGGGGCGAGCACGACCAATGGCTGCCGCGGCGCACCGCCACCGAACTGGCCGGCGCGATCCCCGGCGCGCGGCGCACCATCATCCCCGGCGCCGGGCACTTCCTGACCGAAGACGCTCCCGCCGAGGTCGCCGCGGTGCTCGCGGAATGGCTCGGCTCTCCTTGCCCGCCGAGGCAGTGAACGGCAAGCGAGCCAGGCGGCCCGGGTGGCGCGGTAGTCCCGTGGCGAGATGTGGAGGTGCTTCGCGAAGGCGGCCCGAAGCCCGGCGGCCGTGCCGGACCCGCTTTCGTTCGCGACGGTGTCGATCGCGAAATCGGTGGTTTCGAGAGGCCCCCAAGTCACCGGGGCGTTCGTCGAAACGGCGCCCGGAAGCGAACCGGTTCCCGGCTGAACCGCCCGGTTCTCCGCGAGGGGCTAACGGGATTCCGACAAGGTCGCCTCCGGCACGCAGAGCGCCTGCCACACCAGCGCGGCCGCGTTCCGGGCGCCTTCACCGGCGCGGACGTGGTGGCGGGTGTCGCCTTCCTGTTCGACCGGCGCCTGCCCGACGTACTCGACCAGTGCCAGCGCCAGTTCGCGCAGTTTGACGTTGAACTCCTGGCTGGCCCGGCGCAGCATCGCCCACGCTTCGTCGGCGTCCACGCGCCGCCGCGCCATGATCGCGCCCTTCGCCTGCTCGATCATGGCGCGGGAGGCCAGCGCGTCCAGGGTCTGCTCGGCCTCGTCCGCGCTGCGCGTGGCGATGCTCGCGATCGTGATCGCGCTGGCGACCAGCCGCTCGTGCCGGATCAGCACCGCGAGCGTGCCGTGATCGGCGGGGCCAGCCAGGTAGATCGACAGGACCACCACGCCGTCGCCGTCCCACACCCCGGGCACCGCCGCGACGCCCCGCACGTTCGACACCGCGCCGCGGTGTTCTTCCGGCACCTGCTCGCGCACGGCGGCCGCGGTCAGGTGCGGCCAGCGCCGGTCGTGCCACAGATCGGCGGTGACGATCGGCTCCTCGCCCGCGGCCACCAGCAGGGACGGCCCCCACAGGTGCCCGGTGGTGATCGGGGTCAGCACGCGGCCGACGCCGGTCGCCGCCAGCACCTGCAACTGGCCGCCGCCACGGCGCCGCGTCGGATGCGCGACGCTGATCGCGGTCCCCACTTCGCCCCCGACATCGCGGCGCACGCCGGAGAGAACTCCCTCCAGCAGGACGGTCAACGGCGTCTCCACGACCCCGGCGGGGTGCATCCCGTCCCGTCCCTTCCCTCAAGCTGTCCGCGCCGTCCCGCCGACGCGGAGCGGGCCATCAGGGCGGCTGGATTCGATGGCACCGTGCCGACAAGCTTTGCACACGGCGGCCCTCCGGCACACGACCAATCCGCGGCGCGGACGCCGGAGGATCGAGGACTGGGACCGGGTGCGCCGTCGACGGCCGAAGGGCGGACCCGGATCGGGAAAACGGCGCAGCGACGGGGACTCCGGATGCGGGCGGGCCGGATCAGGCGACGGTTTCGGCGGTGCGCGCGAGGCAGTACGCGAACTCACCGGTCTCCAGCGCGCGGAAAAGACGCCGCGGACCGGTGATCAGCACGAAGCCCTGTCCGGTGGCCGCCGCACGCCGCACGCACCGGCGGAGAGCCCGAAGCCCGGCGGAGTCGAGCGAGGTGACCGCGGACAGGTCGACCACGAGCGTCCGCACCACCGAGGCGAGCCTCGGCTCGACGACGTCGAGGAAGTGCCGCACTGTGGCGGCGTCGAGCTCCCCGGTCACCTCGATGACCGTCGCCGTCGGCGCGGGCCGTACGACCCGGACGCCGAACCGGCCGGGCGGCACCACCGCCTGCGGGGCCGGTGTCGCGGCGGCGAGCGAGAGCTGGTCGGGGGTGCGGGGTACGGGAACTTCGGTCACGAAAACCTCCGGGCATGCGGCAGAGAGACGCCTGGGGGCCGAGTGCCGGGAACGCTGGAACCCGGGGCAGCGGGGGAACTGACCTCGCCCGGCCCGCCGAACGTCAGGGGCTGTGGGCTCAACCGCGATGTTTTCCTTAGTACCAGAGCCGAAGAAGCCTGTCCATGCGCGCGGGGAACCGGGCAAGGGCGGCGCGGCACCAGCACTGTCCTCATTGGATAGAATCGCACCACCTTCCGCAGCAGCGGTTTTTCCTTCTCCGGCGCGGATTGCGCGCGCGGGCATCAGCGGCCCCGCGCCAGCTCGCGCACCGGCCCGGCGAGTTCGTCTTCGAAGAAGGCGAAGAACCCGTCGGGGTCGGGCCCCGCGTTGATCAGCGCGAGGCGGTCGAACCCGGCTTCGGCGAACTGCTCCACCACCTTCAAGTGCGCCTTCGGATCCGGCCCGCACCCGAAGGCCTCGCGCAGGTCCGACGGGGTGGTGAACGCCGTCGCGGCCTCGAAGTTCACCGGGTTCGGCAGCTCCGCCTGCACCTTCCACCCCATCAGCCCGAACCGGAACAACCGGTGCGCGGATTCGGCCGCGGCCGTCTCGTCCGCCGCCCACGCCAGCGGCACTTCCGCGTAGCCGGGACCCGTCCCGCCCGCCTCGCGGTACGCGGTCAGCAGGCCGGGGTCCGGCTCGGTGGAAAAGAGCGCATCCCCCAGCTCCGCCGCGATCCCGGCCGCGGCCGGTCCCCCGGCGGCGACCGCGATCGGCGGCGGCTCGGGCGGCAGGTCGAACACCCTGGCGTCTTCGAGCGTCAGATGCCGTCCCCGGTAGCTGTGGTAGCCGCCGGACCACAGCAGCCTGATGATCTCCAGCGCCTCGGCGAGCATCTCGTGCCGCACCGACACCGGCGGCCAGCCCTTGCCGACGACGTGCTCGTTGAGCCGCTCCCCCGCGCCGACGCCGAGCGTGAACCGGCCGCCGGACAGCAGCGCCGTGGTGGCGGCCGCCTGCGCCACGATCGCGGGGTGGTAGCGCAGGAACGGGCAGGTGACCCCGGTGGCGAGGCCGATCCGTTCGGTACTCGCCGCGATCGCGCCCAGCACCGTCCACACGAACGAGGAATGCCGGTGATTCTCCAGCCACGGGTGGAAATGGTCGCTGATCTCGACGAAATCGAATCCGGCCCGCTCGGCGCGCACCGCCTGGCGCACCAGCTCCGCTGGCGAAAGGTCCTCCGCGAACAGCTTGTACCCGACCTGCACCCTGCCTCCAGGACGTCGACGCCGATGATCGTCCGCGGGATACCCACCTCGCCGCGCGGCCAATCCAGCGGCCCCGGTCAGGTTCTGTCTTTTCAGTGGCGGAGCCGTTTGCAGTGGGCCGTCAGCGCTTCCGCGGGGGTGGTGGTCGTGCCCGCGGGCGGGACGCGTCAGGTTCGGCTACCCGCACCGCCACGCGAACCACGTCCACAACACTTCCTAGACCGCTTGCGGGTGCGGGTAGTCCGGTGCGCGGTGCTGGAACGACAGGATCGCCGGGTTCTGGACGATCCCGTCACGGATCTCGACGGCGCGCTGGATGGTCTTGTCACCGTCCCACGCGCCGCGGCCGTCGAGGACCCGGCGCAGGTGCGGCAGCAGCGCTTCGCTGATCTCCCAGGTGGCCGAGTTCCACAGGTGGGACGGGCTGTGGTCCACCGCGTAGTAGGTGACGTTCGGCCCCACCACGAAACTCGGCTGCGTGAACGTCGTCGGCCGCGCCCAGCTGAAGCCCATCGCTTCGTCGCACGAGACGTCGATGATGAGACTGCCCGGTTCGAACGCGGCGAGGTCCTCTTCGATCAGGAACGTCAGCGGGGCGGCCGTGTCCTGCAGGACGCAGTTGACGACGATGTCGTGCTCGGCGAGGTATCCGGCCAGCGGCACCCTGCCCTTGGCGGTGATGGCGTGGCTGCGCCGCGGATCGCCCGGACTGTTCACGTCGTGGTCGTAGTGGACCATGGTCGCGGAATGGATCGGCGAGCTGATCGCGGTGACGCCGCGCTGGGTGAGGATGTGCACGTCGTGCACCCCGTGCGCGTTCAGCGCCGTCACCGAGCCCCTCGCGGTGGCGCCGAACCCCATCACGATTGCGCGCAGCCGCCTGCCGTAATCACCGGTCGAGCCGATCAGCTCCAGCGCGTGCAACACCGAGGAGTAGCCGGCCAGCTCGTTGTTCTTGTGGAACACGTGCAGGTTGAACGCGCCGTCGCGGCCCCAGTGGTGCATCGCCTCGAAGGCGATCACGGTCAGCTTGCGGTCGATGGCGACCTGGGTGAGCTTGTCGTCCTGCACGCAGTGCGGCCAGCCCCACAGGATCTGGCCCTGCCGAAGCTCCGTGAGGTCCTGCGCGAGCGGCTTCGCCAGCAGGATGACGTCGCACTCGGCGATGAGCTGCTCGCGGGAGCGGATCCCGGCCACCGAACCCGCCAGTTGCTCGTCGGGGATGCCGAAGTGCTCGGCGTAACCCCGTTCGAGGTAGACGCGCCGGCGGAGATCGGCGTCGATCCGCTCGAGGTGCCGGGGGTGGATCGGCAGCCGGCGCTCGTTTTCCTTGTGCGACCGGGAAATAACGCCGAGACTGAGCTGGTGCACGGGTGTCCTTCTGCTAGGCATTCGGTAGCGCGGCCAACGCCTTCCGCAAGGTCGTCAAGGCGCGATGCTGCGTCACGCGGACAGCACCGGCGCTCGGCATGCCGAGCGCCACGGCGGTCTCCGCGGCGGACTGGCCGAACAGCACGCGCCGGACCAGCACGTCGCGGTGGCGCGGGGAAAGCCGCTCCAGCAGGCAGGACATCGCCAGCCGCTGGTCGGCCAGGTCGACCTCGTCGTGACCGGTGCCCGGTGGGCCACGGTCGTCGTAGCCGTCGTCGAAACCGGGGACCGGCTCGGTGCGATCCCCCGCGCGGACGCGGTACACGTCGATGACCTTGTGCCCGGCGATGCCGAACACGAAGGCGAGGAACCGGTCGGCCGGGTAGCGATATCGCGGTAGCGCCGCCAGTACCGCGACGAGTACGTCCTGCGTGCAGTCTTCGGCGCTGGTCGTCCGCTGGTCCCCGCCGAGCCGCCGCAGGCAGTACCGGAACACCACCGGCCGCAGCAAGCCCACCAGTTCGCCGGTGGCGGCCGGATCGCCGCCGACGGCATCGGTGACGAGACCCGCGCCCACCCCGGCGAAGGTTTCGCCCGTGGTGGGCCGCCCCACCTCGGCGACAACGAGCGGCGTTGACGGTGGCGCGGTTCCGAACATTTCCGGTGGCTCCCAGCTTCGATCATCGGTGCCGGGAAGCTCCGGCAGAAGATCGCGTTTGGCCGTCCGGGGTCCGGGGATCAACGATCGCGCCCACCCAGCGTGCACCACGACCAGCCGGTTGTCCACCGCGCCGGCGGGCGCCCGGTTCCGCGACGACGCGCGGAGCCGCTCCGGTCGGGCGTGCCCCGGCGGTGATGACGGGTAAGGTCTTGAAAGAAGTCTCGCGTTGACGGAACTGGCGAGCTACCGGCTCGATCGGGCCGGTACGCCGGTATCCGGAGAGGCGCGACGAAAAGGGGTCCGATGCGGTCGCACACCGAGCCCCTGGCGCGATCGGCCCGCCGTGGCTGAAATAGACGACCTGCGGGCCGACATCCTGGCCGCTCTCGCCGAGGCGGAACCCACGGCGAGCAGTGGCATCGACATCGTGGGCAAGGTGTGCCGGGCGTGCGCACGGCTGCTTCCGGTGGGCGGCGCGGCGGTTTCGGTCATCGCACGGGCCGGGCAGCGCGAAGTCGTCTACGCCAGCGACGCGATCAGTGCCGCACTGGCGGAACTGCAGTTCTCCCTCGGCGAGGGGCCCTGTTTCGAAGCCGACGAGACCGGCGGGCCGATTCTCGTGCCGTTCCTCGCCGGCTCGCCGAGGCCGCGGTGGCCGGTGTTCGCCGCACAGGCCACGGAGCACGAAGTGGCGGCGCTGTTCACCTTCCCGGTGCGCATCGGCGCGGTCAGGGTGGCGACGCTGGACACCTACCGCACGTCTCCCGGCCAGCTCAGCGCGGGTGAGCTGGCGATCGCGCTGCAGGTGGCCGACGTCGCCGCGCTGGCGTTGTCCGGCCTGCTGACCGGGGAGCGTTCCTGGCTGGACGGCGCCGGGTGGACACTGGGTGGATCGGCGATGCGGTACCGCGAGGTGCACCAGGCCACCGGGATGCTGGTCGTGCAGCTGGACCTGCCCGCTGCCGCCGCGCTGGCGCGCATGCGGGCTTATGCGTTCAGCCACGGCCGCCCCCTGCTCGAGGTCGCCGCGGACATCGTGGCTCGCCGCCTGCGACTGGACGACGACCATGACCGGAGTTGAGGACCAGATGACGGTTGCAGCGTGCACTGTGACGGGCGAGGCGGCAGGAGCTGACAGGCATGGTTGAGCGTGAACGACGGCTGATCAAGGCTTTCGTCGGCCTTGCCGACACACTGGTCGACGACTACGACGTCGCGGACCTGCTGCACACCATGGTGGAGCAGTGCGTCGACCTGCTCGACGTCGCCGCCGCGGGGCTGACCCTGTCCGACGAGCGCGGCAACCTGCTCGTGCTGGCCTCGTCGACCGAACAGGCGAGGCTCCTCGAACTGTTCCAGCTCGACACCGACGAGGGACCGTGCGTGGACTGCGTCACCACCGGGGTCCCGGTGCTCGTGGCCGATATCGCCGCCGAAGCGCACCGGTGGCCGCGGTTCGCCGAGGAGGCGGCGCGTGACGGTTTCGCCTCGGTGCACGCGCTGCCGTTGCGGCTGCGGAAGCAGACCATCGGCGCGCTGAACCTGTTCGGCCACACCGCGGGCGAACTGTCGGGCGACGATCTCGACGTCGGTCAGGCGCTGGCCGACACCGCCACGGTCGGGATCCTGCAGGAGCGCGCGATCCGCCGTGCGGAAACGCTGTCCGAGCAGTTGCAGACCGCGTTGAACAGCCGGGTGATCATCGAACAGGCCAAGGGCGTCCTCTCGGCACAGGGCGACATCGGCATGGACGACGCCTTCCAGGTGCTCCGCGGGTACTCGCGCGGCAACCGGCTGCGGCTGAGCGAAGTCGCCCGCGCGCTGGTCGAACGCGAACTCGATCCCGCCGTCGCGCTGGCGTTCACCACGGCGACGCGCCCATCGCGGTGACCAGCACCGGAGCAGCCAGGACGGCTATCCGGGACTGTGCGCGGTGACGCTCTGGAGCGCGGCCCGCAGCAGGCGGGCCGTCTGGTGCGGCGTCCACCCGGTCTCGGCGACGAGATCCGAGAGGGTGCCGCGTCCCAGCACCGTGGTCCACAGCACCAGCCGCTGGCGCGGGGGCAGCAAGGCCAGCTCGTCGAGGAGGATCGCGTCGCGCAGCACGGCCTCGAAGCGCGCCCGGTCGATCCGCGGCCCCAGGTCCACCCGCAGCGCCGCGACGACGCGGGCGCGCAGGCGCCTGCCGGGATCGACCCATCCCCGCTCGTCCCGGATCGGCGACTCCGCGCCCGCCACCGCCGCACGGACGAGGACGCGGAGGCACAGCCGGGCGCACCCGCGCGGTGACCGGCCGAGGCCGGCCCCTACCCGGTAGACCAGCGTCATCATCCGCTCGGGAACATCGGGGCCTTCGCGCACCCACGACGGCACGCCGGGCACGCGCACCCGCCGCCGCGACCGGGATCGCAGCCGGACGGTCACGAAGCCGCGTCCCCGCCGGGCGCCGGACCCCATTCGCCGGGTGACCGGCGCGTCAGCAGCCGAGCGAGTTCGTCGGCGTCGATGATCCCGGCGTCCGCCGCCCGGATCCACGCGGTCGCGACCAGCCGGGACAACTCGCCCCCTGGTCCTGGTTCCCGCATCTGCCCGGCAGTGCCCATGTCCGCTCCGGTGGTTGACGACGCTGTGCGTGGCCACCGGGGTCCGGGGTGCGCCGGAGCGAAGAGCGCCCCGGTCGGCACAGTTTAAACCGTCCTCGGCCCGCCCGCAGGAAAGCGGCCCGCGGTCGTCGCCCGGCCCGGTGCGATCGCTCATTCCCCGGTGTCCGGGAAACGCCTCGGATCGCTGCCCGCTCGCGCGCCGTTGTCGGGCCCGCACGCGAAACCGGGGCGGTCGCGGCGTTCGATTTTCGTCGAGGTGGTCCCGTCGAAGGCGGATGATCGTCCGGCGCGGTCACCCTGGCGTGCTGGATCCACCGCACGCCCCGCGGGCACCGCCCTGCCCGGCGGGTGGGTAGGCAGGCAGGTCGATGGCGTCCGAGGGCGGATTGGTGAACCGGGCGGCTATCCGGCCGGCACCGGGACGGGTGGCGACGCGGGCCGCGGCGGTGAGGAGCCGGATACCGGCACGGGTCTTCGGCGCGGCCAGGCGGGGCGCGAGCCAAGAGACCTTCTGGGCCTGTTCGACGTAGGGCCGCATGAGGGTTTCGTATGCGTGGAAAGCGTCGTCGTGGTCGTGCTGGCGGCCGAGTTCGCCGGCGAGAACGTAGGCGCCGACGAGGGCGAGGCTGGTGCCCATGCCGCTGAGCGGTGAGGCGCAGTAGGCGGCGTCGCCGACGACCGCGATCCGGCCGCGCGACCACCGCTCCAGGCGCATCTGCCCGACGGATTCGAAGTAGAAGTCCGGTGCGCGGACCATTTCGTCGAGCACGCGCGGTGTTTCCCAGCCCGCGCCGGAATAGTGGCGGCACAGGAATTCCTGCTGTGCCGGGCGGTTGAGCCGTTCGAGACCGGGTCGCGGGGTGAGGAACGACAGCGTGGCGCGGGTGGTGCCCTGGTTGTCGGGGCGCAGGAGCACGACTCGGCGGCCGGGTGCGTTGTACCAGCGGGCCCACCGCCCGTCGGAAGTGCTGCGGGGAATGGTGAAGTAGGCGGTGCAGAGGCCGAACGACCGGGTGCGGGCGATGTCGGCGAAGACCAGGTCCCTCGTCCGCGATCGCAGGCCGTCGGCGAGGACGACGAGATCGAAGTTCCGGCTGGATCCGTTGCGGAAGCGGACATCCACGCCTTCGCCGGTGTCGGTCAGCGCGGTGATCTCGTCGCCGAACACGTACTCGGCGTCGTGGCGGGTGTGCTGGTAGAGCAGATCGGCGAGTTCGCCGCGCAGGAGTTCCAGTTCGGTGACGAACCCGTCGCCGCCGAGGGCGTCGGCGGCGAACGACGCGCGGACGCGGCCGCGGGCGTCGACGAAGCGCAGTCCCTCCTCGTGGGTGACGCGGTCGCGGGCGGCCGGTTCCAGGCCCATGCGCTCGATGACGGTGCGACCGGCGCCGCGCAGGTCCACCGTCTGCCCGCCGGGGCGCGGCTCCGGTGCGCGTTCGACCACGGTCGGGGTCATGCCGTGCCGGCGAAGCCAGTAGGCCAGGGCGGGGCCCGCGATGCTGGCACCGGAAACCAGGACGGTACGGGACATGCTGATCCTCCTCAGTGGACGAGGTGCGGTGCGTCCGCGGGTGTCGCGGCGGTGGCGGGACCGGTTTCGTCGGGACGGGCGCGGCGCGGGAACAACGGCGAGATGAGCAGGAACAACCCGATGACCACGGCCTGGACCACGAGGGCGCCGCGGAAGCTCTCGGTGGCCTCACCGGTGACGGCACCGGCGAAGAACACGGTGCTGAACACCGCCACGCCGACCGAGCCGCCGAGGGACTGGACCGCGGAGAGCACCCCCGAGGCGGAGCCGACTTCGTCGTCGGCGACGGCACCGAGCACGGTGTTGAACACCGCGGCGATCACGATCCCCGCCCCGATCCCGGTGACGACACCGCCGGGCACGATCCGCCAGATCGTGAAGCCGGTGGTGTCGGCCAGCGCGAGCCACAACCAGGCCACCCCGGCGAACTGGACGACGGCTCCGGCCTGCAGGACGGCCCGGCCGAGCCTGGCCGCGAGCAGCCCCCCGCTGATCCCGCCGCCGACGGCGGTGCCCAGCGCCACCGGGAGATTGCCCAGCCCCGCCTCCCCTGCCGTGAAGCCCGCTCCGATCTGCAGGAAGAACGTGAGCACGAGCTCGGTGCCGATCAGGCCACCGAAGAACAGCGCGACCGCGGCCAGCCCGACGGTGAACGCGGACTTGCCGAACAGGCTCGGCGTGACCAGCGGGGTGCGGCCTCCGCGCACGGCGCCGCGCTGCCACAGCGCGAACGCCACGTAACCGATCGCGGCGGCGGACAGGGAAAACCAGGTCCAGAGCGGCCATCCCGAGGACTGCCCTTCGTTGAGCGGGAGCACCAGCAACGCGGAAGCGCCCGCGACGAACACCGCTCCGACGAGGTCGACGCGCAGGGCCCGGGTTCGGCCGCCGCGGGGCACGAGACGCCAGGCCAGTGCGAGCGCGGCGAGGCCGACCGGCACGTTGACCAGGAACACCAGCCGCCAGCCCAGGCCGAACAGGTCCCAGTCGACCAGCGCGCCGCCCAGCACCGGGCCCACCACACCACCGAGGCCGAGTACGGGGCCGAAGACGGCGAGCGCCTTGGTCAGCTCGCGCGGGGCGAGGTTGTCGCGCAGGATGCCCAGCCCCTGCGGCAGCATCATCGCCCCGGCAACGCCCTGGACCAGCCGGAAGGCGATCAGCAGGCCGGCGCTCGGCGCGAGGGCGCACAACAGGGACGCGGCGGTGAAGGCCACGAGCCCGGCCAGGAACATCGGCCTGCGGCCGTACCGGTCGCCGAGGCGCCCGCCGAGCACGAGTCCGGCGCCGAGGGTCAGTGCGTAGCCACCGATCACCCATTGCAGCCCGACCTGGCTCGTCCCCAAGGACCGTTCCAGCGACGGGCCCGCGACGTTGACGATCGTCGAGTCGAGCAGGTCCATCAGCTCGACCACGAGAACGGTGGCCAGGAGCCACCACACGGCCCGCGGCGTCTTCTTTTCGGTTACGGACAAGGCATTCGCTCCAAAACTCCGGTGGCGCGCGCCGCTGAAGGGCGCGCGGGATCGCGGGACGGCGCCCGCGGCGGATGCGTCCCGGTGGGTGTGGACGAGGTCAGCTCCGGGGCAAGGAATCCGCGGTGCCGGTGTAGATCCGCACGACTCCGGTCAGGAAGCTCTCGACGACGTCCCGGTCGCCGGGGCTCAGCGCCCCGACGAGGCCCTCCACGCCGCTGAGCAGCGGGTGGAGGTGGTCGAAGATCCGGGTCATCGACTCCCCCGCCGGTTCCACCAGCACTTTGCGGCGATCGGTGGTGTGCGGTCTGCGGGTGATGTGCCCGGCCTTTTCGAGCCGGTCCACGATATGCGTGCTCGCGGCGGTCGAGACCCGCAGCCGGTCCGCGAGCTCCTTCGCGGTCAACGGGCCGTCGCTGGTGAGGTGTTCCATCGCCGACAGGTCCGTGGGGTTGATCCCCAGCGCCCCGCTCAGCCGTTTCTCGATCACCCGCGTCAGCGTCCCCACCTCTTGCAGGCGCTCCATCACCGCGTTGCCCACGCCGGGGGAATCGACCTGCCACCGGCCGTCCCGCCGGGCAGCGGGCGACGCGCCGGCGGGACGGGGAGCACGGGCCGGAGGAGTCATGCCGGAGATACTACTAAAGAACTCGCTAACTAGGTTAGTGAATTAGTGTGGCGATCGACACCACTCCGGCCTTTCCCCTGCCGTCCACAATGGACAATTCCCGCCCGCGCGGTCAGGTCGTGCCGGGAGTGGTGCCGGGCCCCGGCGGGGGTGTGGCGAGTTCGCGCAGGGCCGAGCTGAGCACCGCGAGCAGCGGCACGGCGAGCAACGCCCCGGTGATCCCGGCCGCGACCAGCCCGGTGGCCAGTGCGAGCACGACGGCCAGCGGATGCAGGCGCACCACCCGGCCGAGCAGGAACGGTTGCAGGACATGGCTTTCCACCTGCATCACGCCGATGACGATGGCGAGCACGATGATCGCCGGGACCAGGCCCCCGGTCACCAGCGCCACGAGCACCGCGACCGCACCGGTGACCACCGAGCCGATCACGGGGATGAACGCGCCGAGGAAGACCAAGGTGGCCAGCGGCGCCGCCAGCGGCACCCCGACGATGAGCAGGCCCACCCCGATCGCCACCGCGTCGACGACCGCGACCGCGGCGGTACCGCGGATGTAGTGGGCCAGCGTGGTGAACCCGGCGCGCCCGGCGAAATCCACCCTGCGCCGGAACCGGACCGGTGCGGCGCGCAGCAGGAACGTCCAGATCTGGTTGCCCTGTGCCAGAAAGAAGATCAGGCAGAACACCATCAGCAGGAACTCGGTGAAGAACTCGCCCACCGTGACCGCGGTCGAGAGGGCGCCCGACGCGATCGAAGCCCGGTTGTTGTCCAGCGCGGCGGTCAGCTGGTCGAGCAACTGGTCGAGCTGCCCCTGGCTCAGGTGGAACGGCCCGGTCCGCAGCCACGCGCGCAAGTCGTCCACGCTGTGCAGGATCTGCTCGACCAGCGCGGGCATGCCCGCGGTCACCGTGAACACCACGAAGGTGACCACTCCGCCCACCACGGCGAGCCCGCCGACGAGCACCACCGCGGTGGCCAGCCCCCGGGGAACCTTCTTGCGCACCAGCCACGACACCGACGGTGCCAGCAGCCCGGCCAGCAGCAGCGCCACCGCCACCGGAACCAGCACCGTCGCCAGCTGGACCGCGACGAACCCGAGCACCGCCAGTCCCCCGGCGACCACCAGCAGCCGCCCGAAGACGGCGGCCCCGACCCGCAGCCCGTAGGGCACCGCGGCGAGCACGTCCTCCGCGGTCCGGCCCCGCCGAGCCGACGGTTCGTCGTTGTCCATGAAAGACCAGCCTTTCCGGCCCCGTGGTCCGGGGGTTTCGCGATACGAGCAGAACTCCAGCATGCACCCGCGACCGCCGCGACGCCGTGCTGGAGGAAACCCCGGATCCGGCCGGTGGCCAATCCGGTTTGGAACGGGGCGAGCCGGGTACTCCCTGGTGTCCCCACTGGCAATCGGGTCCGGCCGCCACGCTCGGCGGGCTGGGCCGAACGAGGAGTTCCCGTGATCGTGCTCGGAGTGATACTCCTGATAGTCGGCTTCCTCGCCAAGATCGCCGTGCTGTGGTCGATCGGCATCGCCCTCGTCGTCATCGGGGCAGTGCTGGCGATCCTGGGCACCGCGGGCCGCAAGGTCGGCGGACGAGCGCACTGGTTCTGACCAGGCACCGCACCATTCGAAAACCAAGGACAGGCGGCGAAATGACCGAGAAGTTCGACAACAAGGCAGAAGAGCTCAAAGGAAAAGCCAAGGAAGCCACCGGGAAAGCGACCGGAAACGAGCAATGGCAGGCCGAGGGCAAGGCCGAGCAGGCAAAGGGAGCGATGAAGCAGGCAGGCGAAAAGGTCAAGGACGCCTTCAAGAACGTCAAGGACTGACCCCGCCTCATCGGGCCTGCGCCGCGGCGGGAAGATCGGCCGCGGCGCAGGCCCGTTCTCGCGAGGAATCCTGTTTCGCGCTGAGCTTCGTTGTGGTACCCCGGACCCGTGGGTGGTACCAGCCCCTTCGGTGTCGCTGATGGCGACCCTGAGTGCTTGGCGGTTGTCCGGCGCTATCGTGCCGCACAGGACAAGATCGTCCTCGAGCAAGCCGTGGGCGTTCTGATGGAACGCTGGTCGTGTGAAGCGGAGCAGGCCAGGACGCACCTGGTGCGCTTGTCGGCCGCCGCGGGCCTGCCGTTGGCCGAAGTGGCCGGCCTCGCCGTCGGCGGACCCCGTTAGCCGGCGCTCAGCCGGGGCGCACCGCCACCTCGGCCACGGCGTGCAGGTCCTTACGGAACCGGCGCAGTAGCAGCACGGCCGTCGCCCCGAAGCCCGCGCACAGACCGAGCCAGACACCGGGGCCCCGCAGGTCGAGCAGGTAACCGCACAGCACCATCAGCGGAGTGCCGACGCACCAGTAGCCGATCAGGGTCATGCGGAACCCGATCTTGGTGTTGCCGAGGCCGCGCAGCAGGCCGACGCAGATGTTCTGCGTCCCCTTGCAGTACTGCTGCAGGATGGCGAACAGCAGCAGGGTGCTCGCCGAGGCCGTGACCGCGCGGTCCGCGCCGGGATCGAGGAACAGGGACAGCACCCAGGACGGCACGATCAGGTAGACGAGCCCGAGCACGGTCATGATGGCCGCGCTCAGCGTCAGCGCCCGCCGCGCGATCTCGCCTGCCCCGGCGCGGTCGCCCTTGCCGACCGCCTTGCTGACCGCGATCGAAGATCCTTGCGAGAGCCCGATGTTGAGCTGGTAGACGATGTAGGCGCACTGGTTGACCACGTTGTGCGCGGCCAGTGCGGCTGGGCCGAACGCGCCCATCATCAAGGTGGCCACCGAGGTGATGCCCGCTTCCGAGCCGTAGGTGAGGCTGATCGGGAAACCGAGCTCGAGCACGGATTTCACGGTGCCCGGATCGGCTCGCCACGCCCGCACCGACAGCAGCGGCGCGAGCTGGCGATCGCGCCGCACCAGCGCGAGGAAGGCCAGGAAGGTCAGCACCTGCACCGAGGTCGTCGCCAGCCCGACCCCGGTCAGCCCCAGCTCGGGAACGCCGAGCAGGCCGTAGATGAACACCGCGTTCAAGCCCGCGTTCACGCCGATCGACGCCAGCGTGATGCCCAGCAGCGAACCGGGCCGGTGCATGCCGACGGCGAACTGGCGCAGCACGTTCAGCCACAGCATGGGGATCAGCCCCGGCGCGAGCGCCATCATCATCGGCCGCGCCATGGCCAGCACCTCGGGCTTCTGCCCGAACAGCGTCAAGGCGAAGCTCAGTCCAATGAGGACCAGTGCACCGGCGATGCCGACACCGGTGGCCACCAGGAACGAGGCGCGCACGACCCGGCGGATCTCCTCACGGCCGGTCTCGTCCAGTTCGCCGCCGGTGCGGGCCTCGCCGCGCCCCACCGCGGCCGCGACCTGGTTGCCCACCGAGGTGACCATGCCGACGCACATGGTGCGCAGCTGGTTGTACAGGGTCACCGCGAGCCCGCCCGCCGCGATGGCGCGCACGCCGAGCAGGCCCATCATCGCGAGATCGGTCGTGGTCAGCGCGACCTGCGCGAGCTGGATGCCCGCGATCGGTGCCGCCACCGCGACCAGCGGGCGATATCCCTTGGTCAGTCCGGCGAGGTTCACGGGTGCGCCACCAGATCGTCGAGCGGAGCCAGCGGGGCGATCTCCTCGTGTCTCGGCTCGGGCACCGGCCCGGTGTGGGAAGCGAGCAGCCGCTCGACCTCCTCGTGCACCGCGGTGTCGAGCAATCCCTTGCCGCGCAGCCATTCGTCGTCGAAGACGCTGTCGAGGTACTTCTCCCCCGCGTCGCACACCAGCGTCACCATCGTGCTGCCTGCCGGAAGCGCGCCGAGCCGCTTCAGCGCGACGTACAGGGCGGCCCCCGCCGATCCTCCCATCATCAATCCGGTCCTGCGCGCCAGCACCCGCGCGGTCGCGAACGCGTGCACGTCGTCGACCTGCACGCCTTCGTCGACCTGAGCGTAATCGACGTTGCCGCCCACCGGGAAACCCGCGGGGCTGCCGCTGCCGGTCTGCCAGTACTTCCCCGGCTCGGCCCCGAAGATGATCGATCCCCGCGGTTCGACGCCGATCGTGCGCACCCGCGAGCCGAGGTGGCGCAACTCGGTCGCGGTGCCGCACAGCGAACCGCCGGTGCCGATCGCGCTGACCAGGTAGTCGACGTCACCGAACATGTCGGCGAGCAGTTCCCTTGCCAGCCCGCGATAGCCGGCCCGGTTGGCCGGGTTGTTGTGCTGATCCGGCCAGTACGCGGTCGGATCCTGCGCGACGAGTTCGGCCGCTTTGGCGCGGCGGCGCACGGTGCTCGGCCCGGTCGTGCCGGGATCGCCGACGTAGACGAGCTCGGCGCCCAGCGCGGCAATCGCGCCCAGTTTGTCCTTGCAGGCGTGGTGATCCACGACGGCGGTGAAGCGGTACCCCCGCTCCACCGCGATCAACGCCAGCCCGAGGCCGGTGTTGCCCGAGGTCGGTTCCACGATGCGCCCGCCGGGCAGCAGCGCACCGGACCGTTCGGCCGCGTTCACCATTTCCTCGGCCATCCTCGCCTTGGCCGATCCTGTCGGGTTGAACTGCTCGAGCTTGACCAGCAGCCTGCTCGCCGACTCCGCGGTGCACAGTTCGAGCAGCGGTGTCCTGCCCACCAGATCGGACACCTTCGCCACGATGTTCTCCCCACGGCCGATCATCGATACCTCACTCTTCTCCCGCGCTGTGTGTAAAGGGTCCGTGGTGGTGCTGCTGTCCAGTCAGGAACAGCGCGGTCTAACGGTCGAGCCGCCAGCGGAGCGTGCCGTCGGCCCGGTCCACGACGACCCGGCTCGGCAGCGGCAGCTGGTGGAACTCCGTCTCGTTCTTGTCCATCTGGTAACCCGAGGTGTTGGGGTAGACCAGCAGGTCACCGGGTTCCGGCTGCCGCGGCATCGGCACCTTCCGCCAGGTCAGCATGTCGTACTCCATGCAGCTCGCGCCGCCGACGCACACGCCGACCGGCTCGTGCCGTCCGGTGTTCGGCCACAGCACGGGATCGGGTAGGAACTCGCTGTTCTTCCACTGCTCCGACACGCTCATGCTCAGCCCGCCCACCGTGGCGATCGCGTAGCCGCCGCGTCTCTTCAAGCCCTGCACCGGGAAGGCGCTGAACCCGGTGCGGTCGAGCAGCGCCCTGCCCGGCTCCATCAGCATCCTGGTGCCGGTCGCGGCGAACTTCTCGGCCACCGTGCCCCCGCCGTCCACTTCGGACCGAAGGATCGCGGCCAGCATGGCGGCGCCCGTCGGCGCCTGGTGGTACGGGTAGAAGTGGCTGAACCGCTTCCCCGCGTGGAACCAGCCGTCTTGGTGCCCGTCCGCATAGGCGCGCCAGTGCTCTTCGTCCACATACGACACCGCGAAGCCGCCGCCGATGTCGACCGAGCCGGCGGCGAGACCGAGCGCGCGAGCCCGGACGCACCGGTCCACCAGCTCCGCGGCGAGCCTTGCCCGCGGCGGCACCCGGTATCCGTTGAGGTGGAACGAGAACCCTTCCATCTCGACGTGCCCGGACGCTCGCACGCAGCGGTGCAGTGCCTCGTCCAGTTCCGCCGGGTCCAGCCCGAACCGGCTGGCGGGGTCCGGTGGCGGCAGCACCCGGAGCTGGATCCGCGCCACCCCGGTCCGCTTGGCTGCCTCGATGACGCGGTCGAGTTCGTCGAGCGCGTCCACCGCGATCAGGCACTGGTGCCGGATGGCCAGCCACAGCAGGGAATCCTTCTTCGCCGCCCCGGTCACGACCAGGTCGGCGCCGCGCACGCCACCGGCGAGCGCGTGCACCAGCTCCGGTTCACTCGCCACGTCGACCCCGGCGCCGGTCCGGGCGCACTCGGGCAACCAGCACCCGGACTTGTTGGCCTTCTTCCCGAAGTAGACCCCGCCGCCGACCCCGGCGTCGCGCAACGCGGCCCGCAGCGCGAGCACGTTGTCCCCGAACTGCTCCGGGTACAGGACGTGGAACGGGCCGCCGACGGCGTGCGCGATATCGGCCAGCATCGTGGGATGGGCGCGCACCTCGTCCGCCCACGGCGCCTCGAGGGCGGGAAGGACGGGCGAGGCGTCGGTGGTGATCAGGTCCACAGCCGCACCTTCTGCCCCAGCCCCGCCTCGATGGCCTTGTGCGCCAACGCGTGCGCGACCGGGATGTCGGTGATGACCATGCCGCTGGAGAACGCGAAGACCCGGTCGGCCTGCCCGCGCCTCGCCGGTTTGCGGCCGATCAGGACATCGGGGAACTCGGCGTCGATCCCGGCCGCGCCGTCCGCGGTGTCGAACCGCGACCCGGTGACGCCGAGCTGGCCTTCGTTGGTCGCGATCGCGTAGTCGGCGTCGGCGAGCGAGCTGGAGTCGACGCCCTTGCTGGACACCGAAATCAACACCCCGCCCGGTTTGAGCCAGCTCGTCTTCACCGGCGGGTGGGCCGCCCTGCCGGAGGCGGCGACCACGATGTCCGAATCGGACACCGCGGCGGGCACGTCGTGGACCCGTTCCAGCTCGCGGCCGGGGAAGTACTCGTGGAACGTCTCCACGGTGGCCCTGACCCCGTCCGGGTGCGTGCCGAAGAAGCGCAGCTTTTCCAGGTGGGGCAGGCGGGTCGCCAGATAGGGCAGCGTGTTCAGCCCCTGCCTTCCGGTGCCGATCATCAGCGCCGACCTGGCGCCCTCACTGGCGCACGCCTCGGCGATCAGCGCGGTGGTCGCCGGGGTGCGCGACCCGCCGACCCGGTGGCAGTCCATGAACGCGAAGGGCAGGCCGGTCTTGTCGTCGTAGAGGCTGATGGTCGTGTAGTACTTGTCGGGATTGCCGGTGCCCTGCCGGTAGGACGTCTTGAAACCCACCTGCTGCAACGCGCCGTCGAAGCCGAGCATCGAGTAGGACACCGCGTCCCGGCCGGTCGGCACCGTCATCATCATCTTCGTCGGATTTCGCGAGGCGCCTTCGGCGTAGGCCACATACGCGTCGCGCACCGCGTCGATCACTTCCCCTGGACCGATCTCCAGCGCGGCCAGATCGGTCCTGGTCAGGATGTGCAGTTCCGGTGTGATCATCGTTCAGTTCTCACAATTCGGCCAGGATGACGGGACATCGTTATTGCGGGACGGAAATGCGGCGGGACGCATTTCATTTGAACCGGCAGGCGATACGCTAACGCGGGTGAGCACTACGGGCAAGACCGAATTCCAGTAGTAGCAAAACCCGATATGCGCATTACCGCATAGAAATGGACGCCCACGTGCGAAAACGGAGCCGTGCCCGGAGTTCACCCTCCGCGACGCGGTGATCACCCCCACTGAGCACTTGCCCCGGGGCGTCCGACTAGGTTAGGACAGGCTAACTCGCGAAGGAGGACCGTTGGCGTCATTGACCAGACGCAGGATGCTGCAGGCCGGAGCGGCCGCCGTCACCGCGTGGGCGGCCGGTGGCTGCACACCGGAGGGCACACCGGCGTCGGCCCCCACCGGCCCGCCGCGCAACGGCGGCACCTTGCGGGTGGGCGCCATCGGCAAAGCGGCCGCCATTGTCCGCGATCCGTTCGGCGTCCAGCCCAACGACAGCGACTACCTCATTCTGAGCCTGCTTTATGACACCGTCACGATTCCCGCGAAATCCCCGCTCGTGGCACCCCGGCTCGCCACCCGATGGGAAGCAGGCGAAGATCTGCGCACCTGGCGGTTCACCCTCGCGGAAAACGTCGCCTTCCACGACGGCAGCCCGTGCACCGCCGAGGACGTGGCCTGGTCGGTGCGGCGGCTTCGGCAGTCCGAGGCGGGAACTTCGCGGCTTCCTGGCATCGACGTGTCCGGGATCAGGGCCGAGGGCCCCCGCACGCTCGTGATCGAATCGCGGTATCCGAACAGCCGGATCCCGTTGCTGCTCCGGCTGACCACGTTCGTGCAGAAGAAGGGCACCACGGATCCCGCGGGCGCGCCGGGCACCGGCCCGTTCGAACTGGACTGGTTCCGCGACGGCAACGCGCGGCTGGTGCGCAACGACAACTGGTTCGGCGGCGAGGTTCACCTCGACGCCATCGAGGTCCGCATGTTCGACCGGACCGCCTCGATGGTCAACGCGGTGCTCACCGGCGAAATCGACCTCGCCTCCAATGCCGGCGCGGTGGCCGCGCGGACCGCGGGGAAACGGGACGGCGTCCAGGTCGTGCGCCGCCCCGACGACACCGCGCACTACGTCGTGATGCGCACCTCCGACGGGCCGTTCGCGGACCCGAGGGTGCGCGAGGCGGTGAAGCTGGCCGTCGACCGCAAGGCACTGGTCGACCAGGCCATCAGCGGCTACGGGAAACCGGCCAACGACATCCTCGGCACCGGGGATCCGTGCTACGCCAAGGACATCCCGCAGCGCGAGCGGAACATCGACCGCGCGAGGAAGTTGCTGGACGAGGCGGGATTCGACCGGTCCCGGTCCTATCAGCTGCTGACCACCGAAGAGATCCCCGGCATGGCCGAGTCCGCGACCCTGCTGGCGAACCAGCTGCAGGAGGCCGGCGTCAAGATCGACGTCCGGAAGCAGGACCAGGCCACCTTCCTCGGCGCCAGCCGCGGCAAGGCGCCGCTGTACACCTCCTTCTACGGCACCCAGGATTCGGTGGTGTTCTGCGCGGGCAAACTGCTGGTGTCCGAATCGAAGCTCAACGAAGCGGCTTGGCACGATCCCGCCTTCGACGCCGCCTACCAGCAGGTCGTGAGCACCGCCGACGACAAGCGCGGCGCTCAGCTCTCGCACGATCTGCAGCAGGTCCAGCACGAGCGCTCCGGGCTGCTCGTCTGGGGTGCCGCGGACGGCATCGACCTCGCGAGCGACAAGGTGGGCGGGCTGCCGGACCTGCCGGGCTACGGCAGGGTCCAGCTCGAACGCGCCTGGTTGAGCGGGTGATCCCGCACCGCACGACACGCGTCCTCGGGCAGCTCACGCGGCGGGTGGTCACGCTCGTCGCGCTGCTCGCGATCACCTTCTTCGCCGTCGAGGTGCTGCCCGGCGACGCCGTGGTGTCCTCGCTGTCCCAGGACGCCTCCGACGCGGAGTTCGCCGCGCGCCGGGCCGCGCTCGGTCTCGACCAGCCCGTGCTCGCCCGGTTCTGGCACTGGATCGCCGGGGTGTTCAGCGGTGATCTCGGCACCACCGCGCGCGGGCAGCACATCGCCGATCTCGTGCTGGGCCGGTTGCCGCAGACGATGCTGCTCGGCGGCACCGCACTGGTGGTGACGGTGCTCGCGGCGCTGGCGCTCGGGTCGCTGTGCGTACTGCGTCCCGGCGGGCGGGCGGACAGGGCGATCGCGGGCACCGCCATGGTGGCGCTCGCGCTGCCCGAGTTCGCCGTCGCCACCGCGCTGGTCGTGGTGTTCGCGATCTGGCTGCGGGTGCTGCCCGCCGCGACCGGCACCGCCGCGACGAGCCCGGTGGCACTGGTGCTGCCGGTGATCGCGCTGGCGCTGCCCCAGATCGGCTGGAACACCCGCGTGGTCCGCGCGGCGTTCGGGGAGCAGCTCGGCACACCGCACGTGGACGCTGCCGTGCTGGACGGCCTGTCCCGCCGCCGCATCCTCACCCACTACCTGCTGCCGGGCGCGGCCCCGACGATCGCGGCGGCCGCCGCGACCTCGGTCGGCATGGTGCTCGGCGGCGCGGTGACCATCGAAGCGATCTTCAACTTCCCCGGGCTCGGGTCGGTGCTCATCGACGCCGTCCAGCACCGCGACGCCCCGCTCGTCGCCGCCGTCGTCGCCCTCACCGGTGCCCTCATCACCGTGGTGCTCATCGGGTGCGACGCGGTCCGCGCCTGGGCGGGCGGCGGCCGGTGAGCACCGGTTCGCGTACTGCGCTGCGACTCGCGCCCGCCCTGCTGATCATGGCGCTGGCCGTGGCTGGCCCCTGGTTCGCCCCGCACGACATCACCGCGCCGCGCACCGCGCCCTACGCCTCCCCCGGTCCGGGGACCCCGCTGGGCGGGGACCAGATCGGCAGGGACGTGCTCAGCAGGGTGCTCGTCGGTGGGCGCGATCTCGTGCTCGCCTCGCTGGTGGTGGCCGCGGCCGTGACCGGCACCGCCGCCGTACTGGGCGCGGCCGCCGCGCTGCGCCCCCGGTTCGGCGCCGTCCTGGACCGGGTGGCGGACACGGTGATCCTGCTGCCCGCCGTGCTCGGTGTCCTGGTGGTCGGGCTGAGCGTGCCGGGCTCGGGCCGTCTTCCGGTGGTGGTCACGGCCGTCGTGCTCGGCATCCCGTTCGCCGCCAGGGTGACCGCGGCGGCGGCCGCACCGATCGCCGCGACCGGGTACGTGGAGACGGCGCAAGCGGCCGGGGAGAGCCTGTTTTCCCTTGTCTGGCGCGAAATTCTGCCGAACCTGCGCGCCACCCTGCTGACGCTGCTCGGCCTGCGGTTCGCCGCCGCGGTCGGCGTGGTGGCCACCGCGGGGTTCCTGCAGATCGGCGCGCAGCCACCCGCCGCCGACTGGGCGCTGATGATCGGGGAGAACTCCGACGGCGTGCTGCTGAACCCGCTGGCGGTGCTGGTGCCGAGCGCCGCGATCGCCTTGCTCGCGGTCGGCGTGAACCTCGCGTGCGACATCGCCGCCGCGCGGTGGCGGCCGAAGGCGGTGCGCGGCCGATGACTGACGCGGTGGTGGTGCAGGACTTCACGGTGACGACGGCGGGCGGTCAGGCCCTGGTGCGCTGTCCTCGTCTGCTCGCCGGGCGCGGCCGGGTGATCGGGCTGGTCGGCTCGTCGGGATCGGGCAAGACCACGCTGCTGCGGGCGATGGCGGGCGCGCTGCCGCCGGAGGCGTCGGCGCGCGGGACGCTCACCGTGGCGGACACCGCGCCGGTGGAGCTGGCCGAACGGGCACTGCGGGAGTTCCGCAGGCACCGGGTCGCCTACGTCGGCCAGGATCCGGCCAGCAGGCTCAACCCGCGGCTTCGCGTCGGCGCACTGCTCGCCGAGGTCGGGGGAGGTTCCGGCGCGCAGGCGCTCGCCGACGTCGAGCTGCCGGAAACCTTGCTGCGCAAGCGAATCCGCCAGCTCTCCGGCGGCCAGCAGCGCCGCGTCGCGCTCGCCCGCGCGCTGGTGCGCGATCCCGCGGTGCTGCTGCTCGACGAACCGACAGCGGGCCTCGATGCCGGACTGCGCGACCGGCTCGGCGACCTCGTGCGCGGCAAGGCGCGAGGCGGCGCCACCGTCGTCATCGCCTGCCACGACCACGACTGGATCGACCGGATCGCCGACGAGGTGGTGGACCTCGACGGCAGCCTCGACGCCGCCGCGGAAACCCGAACCCCGCCCTCCCCCACCGCTTCCGGCGCGCCGATCGTGTTGCGAGTGGACAGTCTGTCCGTGCGCGCGGACACCGGCGCGAACCTGGTGACCGACATCGGTTTCACCGTCTCCCGCGGCGAAGCGGTCGGCATCGTCGGGCGGTCGGGCGCGGGCAAGACGACGCTCGCCCGCGCCGTCGCCGGGCTCACCGGCCGCACCACCGGCCGGATTTCCTTGCACGGCACCGAACTGCCGTCGCGCGCCCGGCGCCGAGACCGCGGCCAGCTCGGCCGGATCCAGCTCGTGCCCCAGGACCCGCTCGGCACGCTCAACCCGAGCCGGACCGTCGGCGCCACCCTGCGCAGGCCGCTGCGCCTGCGCGACCGTGCCGCGAGCCGTGGCGCGCTCGACGCCAGGATCGAAGCGCTGCTGGAAACCGTCGGGCTGCCACCGGACTTCGCCGTCCGCTACCCGCACGAGCTTTCCGGCGGTCAGCGCCAGCGGGTGTCCCTCGCGCGCTCGCTCGCCACGGAACCGGACCTGCTGGTGTGCGACGAGATCACCTCGGCACTCGACCCGGTCAGCTCCGCGTCGATCATGGCGCTGGTCGACCGGCTGCGGGCCGAACGCGGGCTGGCGGTGCTCGTCATCAGCCACGAGCTGGAGGTGGTGGCCGCGCACACGACGACCGCGCTGCACCTCGACGGCGGGCGGGTCGTCGCGCACGGGGCCACGAAGGACGTGCTCGCCGAGCTGCGGTCGGGGGGCTGAAGCTCGGACGTGGATCACATTCTCGCTTAGGTTAGGCTTGCCTCATGCCTGGCGACGACGTGCTGCTCACCGGCCATGACCTGGTACTGGCGTACCACGAACAGGTCGTGGTGGACGGCGTGTCCCTCACACTCGGCGCGGGCACGGTGACCGCGCTGGTCGGCCCGAACGGATCCGGCAAGTCGACGCTCCTGCGTTCGCTGGCGCGCCTGCACCGGCCGCGCGGGGGCGCGGTCCAGCTCGGCGACCGGGCGGTCTGGGGAGCGAACGCGTTGTCCGGCAAGGAGTTCGCCCACCGGGTCACCTTGCTGACGCAGCACCGGCCCACCCCGGCCGGGGTCTCCGTGCGCGATGTCGTCTCCTACGGCCGCTACCCGTACCGCTCCGGGTGGCGCGGCGTGGACACCGGCGGTTCCGCCGCGATCCGCCGGGCGATGGACCTGACCGGCGTGGCGGAGATGGCCGAACGCGGTGTCGACGAGCTGTCCGGCGGCGAGCTGCAACGGGTGTGGCTCGCCTCCTGCCTCGCCCAGCAGACCGCGGTCCTGCTGCTCGACGAGCCCACCAACCACCTCGACCTGCGCTACCAGGTCGAGATCCTCGACGTCGTCCGCGACCTCGCCGACGAAGGCGTCGCGGTCGGCGTGGTGCTGCACGACCTCGACCAGGCGGCGATGATCGCCGACGAGGCCGTGCTGCTCAGCGAGGGAAGAATCGTGGCCTCCGGTGGCGTCGGCAGGGTGCTCACCACCGAGCACCTTTCCCCTGCCTACGGCGTCACCGTCCACGTCGCGAACGACCCGGTCACGGGCGCGATCCACTGCAGGCCGCTCGGGCGCCATGCGCCGAGGCCTGCCTGAGAAAACCAGGAAGAATTATGCGTGTGCTGACCCCCGCCCTCCTCGCGGCGGCGCTGCTGCTGTCCGCCTGCGGCACCACCGAGTCCCCGGCGGCGAAGCCGGGCGAGCCCACCGGCGGGCCGGTGACCGTCACCGACTCGCGCGGCAAGGCCGTCACCCTGCCCGCCGCCGCGAAACGCGTCGTCGTACTGGAATGGGGCGAGACCGAGATGATCTCGTCGCTCGGGATCACGCCGGTCGGTGCCGCGGACACCGCCGGCTACCGCACCTGG
Organism: Amycolatopsis minnesotensis; assembly: GCF_039529815.1. Taxonomy (NCBI): domain Bacteria; kingdom Bacillati; phylum Actinomycetota; class Actinomycetes; order Pseudonocardiales; family Pseudonocardiaceae; genus Amycolatopsis; species Amycolatopsis minnesotensis. The sequence continues at coordinate 120,588 of NZ_BAAANN010000010.1, forward strand.
GACAAGGCGGCGCCGCTGGCGCCCGAGGTCAAAGACGTCGGCAAGCGCAACGAGCCGAGCGTGGACGCGATCGTCGGGCTGAACCCCGAGGTCGTCATCATGCCCGACGAGCGGGACTCGACTCTGGTGCCACAGCTCGAGAAGTACGTCCCGGTCGTGGTCACCAAGTCCACCGACGCGAGCCGCAACTTCGACCGGTTGCGCGAGGACTTCAAGCTGGTCGCCAAGACCGTCGGGAAGGAGTCCGAAGCGGACCGGATCCTGTCCGAAATGGACACCGGGCTGGCGGAGGGCAAGAAGGCCATGGCCGCCAGGGGCGCCGTCGGCACGCCGTTTCTGATGGCCGACGGCTACCAGCAGGGCAGCACGGTCAGCATCCGCCCGTTCGGCAAGGGTTCGCAGGTCTCCGACGTCGCCGAGGCGGTCGGCATGAAGAACGCGTGGACCGGCAAGGTCGACCCGCAGTGGGGCCTCGGGCAGACCGACGTCGAAGGGCTCACCGCGCTCACCGACCCGAAGACCGTGCTGTTCTACAGCGCGTCCGAAGAGGACGTGTTCACCACCGGGCTGGCGCAGAACCCGGTGTGGCAGCGGCTGCCCTTCGCGGTGTCCAAAAAGGTCTTCAAGCTCGCGCCGGGCACGTGGACCTTCGGCGGACCGAAATCGGTCATCGGCCTCGCCGACCAGATCGTGAAGGCCGCCACCGCCTGATGCGCGCCGAAGTGCGTGCGCCGCAAGCCGTGCGCACGGTCGCGGTGTCGGCGGTGCTGGTGGCCCTGATCGCGGTGCTCGCGGCCGTCCACCTGACCCAGGGCACCTCCTCGTCCGACGTGGTCGACGTGGTGAAGGCGCTCTTCGGCCACGGCGACGCGCAAACCGTCGCCGTGCTGGCGGGTTCGCGCGTCCCGCGGCTGCTCGCCGCGCTACTGGTCGGGGTCGCGCTCGGCGTCGCGGGCGCGGGAATGCAGTCCGTGGCACGGAATCCGCTCGCTTCACCCGACACGCTCGCGGTCAACGCCGGCGCGCATTTCGCGGTGGTGGTCGTCGCCGCGTTCGGCCTCGCGCTGCCCGTCCCGCCCGTGGGCGGGGTGGCGTTCACGGGAGGGCTCTTCGCGGCCGTTGTGGTGCTGGGCCTGGCCGGTGGCGGCTCGGCGAGCCCACGGCTGGTGCTCGTCGGCTCCGCCGTGATGCTGGCGCTGCAATCGCTGACCATCCTGCTGCTGCTCATGTTCGAGCAGGAGACGGCCGACCTGTTCGCCTGGGGCAGCGGTTCGCTGACCGCCAGCGATCTGCGCGCGACCGGGCAGATGGCGCCGGTCGTGGTGCTCGCCACCGCGGCGCTCGTCGCGATGGGGCGGAAGCTCGACGTGCTCGCGCTCGGCGACGACAACGCGACCGTGCTCGGCCTGCCGGTGCGCCGCACGCGGGTGAGCGCGGTACTGCTGACCGTGGCGTTGACCGCGGCGGCCGTCACGGTCGCGGGCCCGGTCGGGTTCGTCGGGCTGAGCGCGCCGGTGATCACACGGTTGCTGCTGCCGATCGCGAAGCACCGGGTGCTGCTGCCGGTGTCCGGGCTCGTCGGCGTGGTCACCGTGCTCGGCGCGGACGTCGCGCTGCGGGCAGCACTGGGTTCGGCGGTCGCCGTGCGGGTTCCGACCGGCGTGATCACCACCCTCGCCGGCGCGGTCGTCCTGGTGTGGCTGGCGCGGCGCGGGCGGTCCAGTGGCACGCGGCGCCAGGCACCTGCCGGGCGCGTCGGAGTCGCCGGGTCGAAGCGCAGGCTGTTCGCCACCGCGGCCGGGCTGGTGGTGCTGCTCGCCGTGGTTCCGGTCACGGGCCTGCTGGTGGGCGACCGGCTGGTGCTGCTCGGCGATCTCGCCAACTGGATCGCGGGACGAACCGGGACCGCGCTGACCTTCGTGCTCGACCAGCGCCTTCCCCGGGTGCTCGCCGCGATCACGGCCGGGGCGGCGCTCGCGGTCTCGGGCTGCGGGATCCAGTCCGTCAGCCGCAACCCGCTCGCCGAACCGGGCCTGCTGGGGATCACCGCCGGTGCCGGGCTCGGCGCGGTCGCGCTGATCACCGCCGTCCCGCTGGCGGGCGCCTGGCAGATCGCGGGCGCGGCCGGTGCCGGCGCGGCGGTCGTGTTCGCACTCGTCTACGGCCTCGCGTGGCGGTCGGGGCTGGACTCGGACCGGCTGGTGATCATCGGCATCGCCGTCTGGTCCGCCGGGATGGCACTGATCACGCTGCTGATCGTCGTCTCGAACCCGTGGGACTCGGCGAAGGCGCTGACCTGGCTGTCCGGTTCGACCTACGGCCGCACGCTGGACCAGGTGCTGCCGGTGACGCTCGCGCTCGTGGTGCTGGTGCCGGTGCTCTGGGCCCGGCACCGGGACCTCGATCTGCACAGCCTCGACGAAGACACCCCGCGCGTGCTGGGGATGCGGATGGAACGGTCCCGGCTGGTGATCCTGCTGGCGGCGGGAGTGCTGGCCGCCACGGCGGTGGCCGCGATCGGTGTGGTCGCGTTCGTCGGCCTCGTCGCACCCCACCTGGCGCGCTCGCTGGTGGGCGGGCGGCACGCCAGGGTGATCCCGGTGGCGGCGGCGCTCGGGGCCGTGCTGGTGAGCGTCGCGGACACGATCGGCCGGACGGTCATCGCCCCGGCCCAGATCCCCGCCGGACTCGTCATCGCGCTGGTCGGCACGCCGTACTTCGTGCTCGTCCTCTGGCGCACCAGATAATCCTGGACCATGGCGGGCATGCGATGTGCGGATGATTCCGGTGCGGGCTTCACCCTCTCCCCCGGCGACCCGGAGTCGGCGGTGATCCTGCACGTTCCCCATGGTTCGCGCGCGGTGACCAAGCACGCCAGGGAACGGATCCTCCTCGACGACGCGGCGTTGTCCGTCGAACTGGATCACCTGACCGACGCGCACACCGATCTCATCGCCGCTCGCGCCGCCGCGTCCGCACGTCTGGTGCCGTGGACCTTCCGCAACGAGCTGTCCCGGTTGGTCGTCGACCCGGAGCGGTTTCCCGATGAGCGCGAAGAGATGCGGGCGGTGGGCATGGGCGCGGTCTACACGCGCACTTCGCGGGGTTTTCCGTTGCGGGAAGACGACCCCGGGCATGTCCGGGACTTGCTCGACCGGCACTACTTTCCTTACGCGGCGGCGATGACCGAACTGGTGGACGCGCGCGTCCGCGCGACTGGTCGCGCGATCATCCTCGATGTGCACTCTTACCCCAGCCGTGCCCTGCCTTATGAGTTGCATTCGGGCGGTAACCGGCCTGCTGTGTGTCTCGGCGTTGATCCGTTTCATACCCCGGAGTGGCTGCGCGATGCTGCGACGTCGGCGTTTGCTTCGGTGGGTGAGCTTGATGTGAATACGCCGTTCGGTGGGGCTTATGTTCCGCTTCGACATTACGGGCGGGTTGCCTCGGTGAGCGCGCTGATGCTTGAGATTCGGCGGGATGTTTATCTGGGTGAGCCTGGGGGTGACGTCCATGGGGGTGCTGGGGTGGTCGTTCGTTCTCTTGCTGGGCTCGTTGATTTCTGTTCGCGTGTTTCGGTGGCTCGGTGAGGGTTTCCAGCGCGCCTGCGGCGCGCCGTGGGAAACTGTCGCCTCGCGGTGCGGGGGTGGCGCTCGCTGTCGCGTTGACTTCGTACTTGCCGTGCACGCTGGCCGCGATGGAGGCTGGGGTCATCAATGAGTATGCGGCTTCTCGGGTGTTCGAGGCGACCGCATGTGCATCCGAAGATGTGGCTGCTGAGGTTGATTCGTTGTGGGCAGGGAGGTCCGATGATCGGAATCCGCCCGCACTGCGGAGATTGGTCAACTCGCTGCTGATGCGGGTTGACCCTGAAGGGTATGAGCGGCGGCGTCAGGAGAAAGTGGCGGCGCGCCGGTTGGAAATCCGGCATGGGGAGCACGGATCGTCCACCCTGTTCACCATGGACCAATTGCGCTTGGATGCACTGGTCGAACGCTGCCTGGGTAGCCACGGATGTGCGGGCAAGCCCAAGGCGCAGATCTTCGTGCACATCGACCTGCCAACCCTGCTCGGCCCACGCGACAACCCCGCCGAACTGGCCGGGTGCGGTGACATCTCACCCGAGATGGCACGGGCGATCGCCTTCGACGCCGACTCGGTCTGGAACCGCATCGTCGACGAACCCATGACCGGCCGCAACCGACCCGCCCAGTACACCGACCTCGACCACAAGCGGGCATGGAAAGACGGCGGCGGAGCCGACCAAGCGAACTTCCGGCCGCTGTGCCGGGTCCACCACGTGCTGCGCGGCGAACCCGGCTGGACCTTCACCACCGACGAGTAAACCGGCGCACTCACCGTCACCGCGCCCAACGGCCGCAGCCACACCGACGAACCCCCGCTCACCGGATTCGGGTAGCGGCTCAGTGCGCGGTCAGCCCGCCGTCCACCACCAGTTCGGAGCCGGTGACGTACGAGGATTCGTCGGACGCCAGGAACAGGTAGGCCGGGGCGATCTCGTGCGGCAGTGCGGCCCTGCGCATCGGAGTGCGGACGATATCGGGCTGCTGGTCGCCCTGCTCGTCGAGGATCTCCTGGATCATCGGTGTCGCCACGACGCCGGGGTGCACCGAGTTGACCCGTACGCCCTGGGTCGCGTACTCCACCGCCGCGGTCTTCGTGAGCAGGCGGACCGCGCCCTTGCTCGCTTGGTAGGCGGCCGCGGCGCCGCTGCCGACGAGACCCAGCACCGACGAAGTGGTGACCACCGAACCGTTTCCGCTCGCCCGCAGCAGCGGCATGACCGCCCGCATGGCGAGCCAGGTGCCCTTCTGGTTCACCGCTATGACACGGTCCCAGCCCTCCTCGGTGGTGCCTTCGATACCCGGCCAGTCGACCACCCCGGCGAGCGTGACCAGGACGTGCAGCACACCGAACCGCTCGCGCACCGCCTCGACGGCAGCGGACCAGTCCTCGGCCGAGGACACGTCGAGCCGGACGGGGAGCACGTCGGCGCCGCTGCTCGCCAGGCGGGTGGCGAGTTCCTCCAGCGCGGCACCGTCCCGGTCGGTGAGGACGAGCCGGGCGCCCTCCTCGGCGAACAGGTCGGCGGTGGCCGTGCCGATTCCGCCGGTGGCACCGGTGATGAGCGCGACCTTGCCGTCGAGTCTTGTCATGGGAATTCCGATCTGTACAAGGGGTTCGTGGTCAGGCCGCGGTGAAGCCGCCGTCGGCGGCGACGACGGCGCCGGTCATGAAGCTCGACCGCGGCGAGGCCAGGAAGCCGATCACCTCGGCGATCTCCGCGGGCTGCGCGACCCGGCCGAGCGGGTGCGCACCGGCGAACGAGCGGAGGTAGGCGCGGCTGTCGTCGCGGATGTCGTCGAGCAGGTCGGTCTCGACAACCCCGGGCGCGACCACGTTCGCCCGGATCCCGTGCGGGCCGCCTTCCAGCGCGATCACCTTGGTGAGCTGCGCCAGCGCCCCCTTCGACGCGCTGTAGGCCGATCCCTCCGGCAGTGCGACGGTGCAGGTGTACGAACCGACGTTGACGATCGCCCCGCCCTCGCCCCGCGCACGCATCGCCCGGAACGCCTCTCGCGCGTGCAGGAACGCGCCGCGGGCGTTGACGCCCATCAGCCCGTCCCAGTCCCGCACCGTGGTCTCGGTCAGCGGCTTGTTCACGGTCCGGCCCGCGTTGTTGACCAGGATGTCCAGCCTGCCGAACCGTTCACCCGCCAGCGCGACGCTCCGCACGGCGGTCTCCTCGTCTGCGACATCTCCGACGAGGCAGGCGACCGCGTCCGGCTCGGCGAGCTCCCTGACCTCCGGCCGGAGATCCGAAGCCACCACCCTGGCACCCCGCGCTCGCAGCCACGCCACCGTCGCGCGGCCCACACCGCGGGACGCACCCGTCACCAATGCGACCGCGCCCTCGAGCCCGTCGTGCGGCTCGCTCATACCGTTCTCCCTTGTTCGCCGTGTCCGTCCTCAGGATCGGCGAACGAGCGGCGGCCAACCAGGGTGCGTCTTTCCTGGGTGTGGCACACCCAGGAAACCGGCTCAGCCGTCGAAGGAATCGAAGCCGACGACCATGCTTTCCGGGCCGCGGAGGTTGACGTGCCGCCGGTACCGGACCGATTCGGGGTCCAGTTCGGGATTGCGGACCCTGGTCGCGAACTCCCGGAACAGGACGCGGGCCTCCAGCCTGGCCAGGCTGGAGCCGAGGCAGAAGTGCGGGCCGAGTGAGAACGCCAGGTGCGGCGCGCCCGCGCGGTCGACGGAGAACCGGTCGGGATCGGGGAAGTGCACGGGATCGCGGTTGGCCGCGCCGATCAGCACGATGACCCAGGCGCGCGCGGGCAGTTCCACGCCGGCGACCGTGCGCGGCTCCCTCGTCACCCTGCCGAGGAGCTGCACCGGCGGGTCGAACCGCAGCACCTCCTCCACGGTGGCGGGCGCCAGGCCGGGATCGGCGCGCAGCCTGGCCAGTTCGCCGGGATGGCGCAGCAGCGCGAGCACGCCGTTGGACAGCAGGTTGCTGGTGGTCTCGTGCCCGGCGTTCAGCAGCAGCCCGAGGGTGGCCACCAGCTCGTCCGGCGTGAGGCGGTCACCCTGTTCCTCGGCTTCGATGAGCCGGGAAAGGAGGTCGTCGGACCGGTGACGGCGTCGATGGGCGACGAGCTCGCGGAAGTAGGCGTCGAGCTCCCGGTACGCCACGTCGATCGCGGCGCGTTCCTCCGGTTCGACACCGAAGTCGAACGCCCTGGTCAGGTACTGCGACCACTGCCGCAGGCGTGCGCCGTCCCCGGTGGGCACGCCGAGCCATTCGCTGATGACGGTCACCGGCAGCGGGTAGGCGAGGTCCTCGGCGAAGTCGATGCTGCCCCGTTCCGCGGCGGTGGTGAACGCCTCGCGGACGAGCCGCTCGATCCTCTGCTCAAGGCTCGCGATCGCGCGCGGCGTGAACGCCTTCGCCACCAGCCGCCGCAGGCGGGTGTGGTCCGGCGGGTCGAGGAGCAGGAACGAGTGGTTCCGATCGGCCTCCTCCGGCAGCACGTCCTGCAGCCGGCTGCTCAGGGTGGTGTCCTTCAGCACGCGCTGGGCATCGGCGTACCGCCCGACCACCACGGCCGCGCCGTCGTTGATGGGCATCGGCGTCTGCTCGCGCAACAGGTGGTAGAGCGGGTACGGATCGGCGCGGAGTCCGGGATCCTGCAGTGCGGCGAGCGTGGTCACGGTGCGTCCTTCCGGTCGGCGAGCAGCAGGTCCACAGTGGACGAATCGAGGTGCGCGGGGTCGAACGCGGGTGGCATGGGCCGCGCGCAGCTCGCGGCGAGATCTTCGAGGCGGTGCCCGGTGGCGTGCCAGCCGTGCGCGTCGAGCCAGCGCGCCGGGGACTCCGACGCGGTGTTGCGCCACAACGTGGACAGCCGGTGCACGAACCCGTCCTCGGTGGCGGCCAGCGCGTCGCGCACCTCGTCCGTGACGAGCCGGGTGCGGGTGACGTACTCGACGGCGAGCGCGCTGCCCGGCGCGGACAGCGCGCCGATCCGGCTCAGCAGCAGGTCGTTCTCCGCTTCGGTGAGGTAGACCAGCAGCCCCTCGACCAGCCACGCGGTCGGCTCGTCTGGCCGGAATCCCCGGCGCGTCAGTTCCGGCGACCAGTCCGTGCGCAGGTCGACCCCGATCGCGGACCGCTCGCACGCGGGCGGCGCGGCCAGCAGCGAGTCCTTGTACGCCAGCACTTCCACGGTGTCCATTTCGAACAGTCGAGTGCCAGGCGGCCAGGAAAGGCGGAACGCCCTGGTGTCCAAACCGGACGCGACGAGCACCACCTGACGGCAGCCGGCCGCGCAGACGTCCCGTAGCCAGGTGTCGAAGAACCGGGTGCGCAGGGCGAGGTAGTCGCCCAGCCGGTCGAACACGGCCCTGCTCTGCCCGTCGGCGTCGCGGAAGGCTGCGGGATCGCCGACGAACGACGCCGCGTACGGGTCGTCGAACAGGCGATCCGCCCTTGCGCTTTCCAGCGCCCGCGCGGCGGCGACACCGAGCGCGGTCCACCCGACCCCGCCGGGCGCTTCGGTTCCGGTCATCGATTCCCTCCAGTGATGAATCGCGGGGTGAGCAACTCGCCCCGCCGCCACACGGCCGCGATCGCCCTGGTGGCGCGGATGTCCGCGATCGGGTCCCCGTCGACGAGGACGAGGTCGGCGCGCAGCCCCGGTGCGATGCGACCGCGGTCGGGCAGGCCGAACCGGCGCGCCGGAGCCGAGGTCGCCGCGGTCAGCGCCTCGGCGGTGCTGAGCCCGGCGCGCACCAGCAGCTCCAGTTCGCGGTGCAGGGTCGCGCCGTGGACGACCGGAGCGTCTCGTCCCGGCGCCTGGTGGGCGTCGGTGCCGGCGAGCAGCGGCACCCCGGCGCGGTGCAGTTCGCCCGCGCTGGCGAGCGCGGTCGCGAACGTGCCGCGGCGCACGACGGGAAGTCCGTCGGTGCCGGTCTCGATCGCGGCACGGACTTCCCCCGGCAGACGCGGTCCGACCAGCGGGTCGTCGGCGAGTACCCGGCCCTCGTCCCCCGCGCGCATTTCCAGGACGGCCAGGGTCGGGACCGCGGTCACCCCGGCGGCGGCGGCGCGGCGTGCCTGCGCCGGCGGAACCACTTCGGTGAGCGGGAGATGGGTCAGCACATCGACCCCGGCGTCCAGCGCGAGGGCGACCGACCACGGACCGGACAGGTGCGCGACCGACACCATGGCCCGCCGCCGGGCCGCGGCGACGAGCGCGGTCACCGTCGCCAAGTCGAGCGAGGGCAGCGCGAGGCCGTGCTCGGCACCGTCGTCGAGCGCGATCTTGAGGTAGTCCGATCCCTCCGCGTGCCGTGCCGCGACGAACGCTTCGGCCTCCGCCGGCCCGGACAGCGTCGGGATCCACGGGATCGACCTCACCGTCGTGCCGCCTGCCGCCGACGCGAGCGTGCCCGCGCTGCGCAGGTCCGCGCGGCCGTCGCGATCCGCCGACGCCCACAGCTCGGCGACCGTCTCCGGCGGGAAGTCGAACATGTCCAGCTCGGTGGTGACCCCGAAGGACAGTGCGAGCGCGAGGTTTTCCCCGGCGTGGCAGACGTGCGTGTGCGCGTCGACGAATCCCGGCAGCAGCGTCCGCCCGGTGCCGTCGACCACTGTGGACGGTTCGGCGCCGTGCCCAGGCGGGAGAAGCAGCCCGCCCGCGATGTCCACGGTGACGGTCCCGAGCACCCGTTCGCCGTCGAAGACCGTCGCGTTTTCGATGCGCACCACCGGGCTCATCGGGGCACCGCCAGTTCCGCGGCTTCCAGTTCGTCGGCGGCCCGTACCGCCCCGCCCGCGGCGAGGATGTCGTCCCGCATCCGTTCGACCCTCCCGAGCAGCGCGGCGTCTTCGGACACCTCTTCGGCCGCCGCCCTGATCCGCTCGCCGGTGGCCTCCTCCGGCTGGATCACCGAACCCAGTCCCAGTTCCGCGACCCGCGCGGCGGTGATCCGGTTCTCCGGGTGGCTGGGCACCAGCACGAGCCGCGTCCCGCACGACAGCGCCTGCTGCACGCTCGCCACCCCGCCGTGGCACACCGACACCGAAGCGCCTGCCAGCACCTCCAGCTGGGGAACCCAGTGCCGCACCTCGACATTCGGGGCCACCGCACCGAGATCGCCCGCGCGCACGCCGCTTCCCAGCGCGAGCACCGCGTGCCAATCGGTGCCGCCGAAGGCGTCGGCCGCCGCGCGGAACAGCTCCGGGCGCCCGTTGAGCATCGTGCCCAGCGTCACCAGTGCGAACTTTCCGGTGGCCGGTGCAGCCGCCGGAGCACCCGCGGTTCCGAGGTCGCGATCGGCCGAGCACAGCCCGACGAACGCGTGCCCGTCGCCGAAGGTGTCCCCGAAGGGCTGGAAGCTCCTCGACACGAAGACCATGCTCGACTCCGGCTCCCACCCGAACGCCCAGTCGGCGCCGCGACCGGACAGGCCGTGCGCGGCGAGGAACTCGGCGGCCCTTGCCGCGAACTCCGCGTTCGCGGGATGTTCGGCGGGCACTCCGCTCAGCTCGAGAATCGAGTCGTGCAGGGAAAACCGGTCGTTGCTCGCGAGGACGGGCGTCGACTGGACGGAGGGCCGGTCCCATTTCGCGGCGAGCGCACGGCCGCAGCCGTTCATCAGCAGGTCGTAGACGACGAGATCGGGGACGTCACCGGCGAAGTGGCGCTCGAAGACCGGGGTCACGGCGGCGCATTCCATCAGGAACAGCACCCGCGACCACGCCGCCGCGTCCGCGTCGAGCGTGGTGAACGTGCCGGGTGCGAGGTGCGGGGTGAGGATCGAGTCGTAGCGGAGCACCTCCGCGCCGGTCGCGGCGACGAGATCGGCGTACTCGCCGGTCGCCGCGCAGGTGACGCGGTGGCCGCGGCGCACCAGTTCTTCCACCACCGACAGGATGGGGTTCAGGTGGCCGTAGGCGGGGATGCAGAAGAACGCGACGTGCCGCGGCACGGTGACCTCCTCCGGGTCTCAGCGGGTGAGCGCGTGCACGATCAGGCAGCCGAGCATGGCGAGCACGAACGCCATGGCGCACGGGACCGGCCAGTTCTCCTTGCGGCGCACCAGGAAGAGCGATCCGCCCGCGACGGCGAAGACCGCGGGCAGCGGCAGCCACCAGCGCGGGCCGCACACCACGGCCGCGAACACGGTCGCGAGCGCGGCGAACGCCAGCGCCAGCACGGTGCTGGCGCGGGGACCCAGCACCGCGGAGTACGAGCGCTCCCCCGGTCCCGGGTGCCACGCGGTCTTCCTGGCGATCTCGAAGTGCAGGAACACCCCGGCGAACAGGGCGAGCAGCGCGGCGAGCGGGCCGGTGCCGTCGAGCGAGCAGCACAGGTAGACCCCGATCACGATCTGCACCGGGTAGGTGACGACGAGGTTGACCAGCAGGTCGTCCCGCACGGTGGCCGACCAGCGCTCCAGCGCGGCGAGGAAGAGGCCGTAGGCGAGCGGGGCGGCGGCGAGTGCCGCGGCGGTGGCCGACAGCACGGTGTTCATGCCGACTGCCGCGAGGGCGAGCACGGCCATCGCGGCCCGCAGCTCACCCCCGGTGACGGCGCCGGCGACCAGTGGCCGGTCCGGGTTGTGCACGCGGTCGTAGGCGAGGTCCTTCTGCTCGTCGAGCATGCGGAGGAACAGCAGGGTGGCGACCACGGTGCCGGCGCGGACCGCGGAGCCGGACGACGGGAGCCACGGTCCCGTGGTGGCCGCTCCTTCGAAGGCGAGTGCCCACAGCACGCCGTACCCGGCGTAGACCGGGAGCGGGAACCGCGCCAGCACGAACCGCCACAGCCTGCGCGGGGTGGCTTCGACCCCGGTCATCCGCCACTCCCGGCGAGCTGCTCCCACAGGTGGCGGCGCCGTGGCTTCCCGCTCGTGGTCCGGCGGATGAGGCCGCGCCCGCCCGCGATCACCCTGATCCCGGCCTCCGGACCGAGCGCGCCCCGCAGCGCGCGCGTCGCGTCCGCGCGCCAAGGCCCCTCCGGCGCCTCGACGAACAGGGCGACGCCGGTGCCGGTGCTGACCACGGTGCACCGGGAGCGGGACAGCCCGGTCTCGGCCACGACGAGCGATTCGAGATCCTCGACGTACACGCTGCGTCCGCGCACCTTCAGGCTTTCGCCCATGCGTCCCAGCACGTACAGCGCGCCCCGGTGCAGGAACCCGGCGTCGCCGGTGCGGACCGCGCCGCCGGCGAAACTGGTCGACGACCCGGTCCGGCCCGCGTGGTAGCCCCGCGCGACCGACGGCCCCGACACCACCACCTCACCGAGATTCCCTTGCGGGAGCGGGATTCCTGCCTCGTCGACGATATCGACGCCGACGCCGTGCGCGGGACCGCCGCAGCCGACGAGCCAGCCGGACGCGGCGTCCGCCGGGGAACCGAGCACTCGCTCGGCCTCGATGCCGACGGGTGCGCCGAAGCGCAGGCTGGACGACGCCGGGCGCACGACGGTGGGCGGTCCGGGCCGCGCGTCGGAGGTGACCGCGAGGGTGGCCTCGGCGAGCCCGTACGCGGGCAGGTAGACCGAACTGGAGAACCCGGCCCGCCCCGCGAGCCCGGCGAACGCCTCCAGCGCGGCCGGGTCGATCGGCTCAGCGCCGACGATCGCGCCGCGCCAGCCGGTGAGGTCCACATCGGACAGCTGGTCGGGGCGGACCCGTTTCGCCGCGTACTCGAAGCCGAACGGCGGCGAGGCGGTGTGCGCGGCGGTTTCGAAGCAGCGCAGCCAGCGGGCGGGATCGCGCAGGAACTGGGCGGGCCGCATCAGCCACAGGTCGCCCTGTCCCGCGACGGTGGTGAGCAGGCAGCCGATCAGGCCCATGTCGTGGTGGAGCGGCAGCCACGACGCGGTGCCGTCCCCGTCGCGCCAGCGCAGCCACGAGTGGATGACGTCGATGTTCGCGGCGAGGTTGTCCCAGCCGACCCGCACGCCCCTGGCCCTGCCGCTGGATCCGGAGGTGAACTGGAGCAGCGCGAGTTCGGCCGGCTCACGGGGGGCCGCGCGGTCGCCGGCGCGCCACAGCCACGGCCGGTCGTCGCGTCCGGCCCCGGCCAGCACGCGTCCAGCGACCGGCGCGAGACCGGCCGAGGTGACCAGCAGCCGCGGCGCCGCGTCGATGACGATCGCGGCGGCGTGCGCCACGTAGTCTTCGTTCGCGGTGAACGCGGGCGGGACGAGCAGGCACACCGTCGCACCGGCCACCCAGGTCCCGAACAGCGCCGCGAGGCACTCGAACCCGGTCGGCATCAGCACCGCGACCACGTCGCCGTGACGCACGCCGTCGTCGATCAGCGCACCGGCGACCCGGTGCGCGGCGTCGGCGAGTTCGTCGTAGTTCCGCCGCGTCCACGACCCGTCGTCCTCCGCGAACAGCACACCGCGATCGCCGCGAGGGTCGCCCAGCCAGTCGCGGACCTTCATCGGGGCACCGCCATCGCCCCCGCCGCGACGACGACCACCGGTGCGCCCTGCTTGTCGAACCGTAGCCGCGCTTCGGCGATGCGGCGCTCCCCCTGGGTCAGCACGCCGCGCACCAGCGGCCCGTCGTCGTCTACCTCGACCGCGGCCTCGCATTCGTTGGCGAGGTCGAACTCGCCGAACCCGAGGAACCGCATGGCGAACCCGGTGATCCGGTTGGCGCCCACGGCGGCGATCGCGAGCTGCCGGAACGCTTCGAGCTGGAGCATGCCGGGGAGGTGGTCGAGCGGGTGGTCGAACAGGACGGGGTGCGCGGTGTCCACGACGACCTCCGTGGCCACCGCACCGCCGCCGTCCACCTTCAGCGGCGAGATCACCACGTTGAACGGCTCACGGCGGTCCACCCGGTGCGCCGCGAGCCTCGGCGGCTGCGCGCACAGCGACGGCACCGCGGGCAGGCCGAGCTCGGACCGGTTGGCCGCGCGCATCGAAGCCCACTTCTCCGCGCTCACCCAGGAGAAGGTGAACTGCGCGACCGTGGTCTCGACACCGTCCACTTTGGCCGTGCACGCCACCCGCAGGCCGCTGAGCCCGGTGCGGCCGCGGAACCGGCGCAGGATCCGGCACCGCAGGACGAAGTCCGACGGTGCCGGCCGCAGCGCGAGCCCGCGCCGGTCGGTCACGGTCAGTTCGAGATCGCGCATGACGAACCGCTCCCCGGTCGAGACCGAGCAGAACCGGTGCGCGATCAGGATGCACGCCTGCCTGCTGGCCTCCAGCAGCAGGACCGGGTCGTATTCGGACCGCGGTTCGCGGCTCTCGCCGTAGAACGCGTGGTACCGCGGTAGCTGGCCCGCGATCGTGAAGACGTCCTCGCCCGCTTCCACCGCCGAGGTCAGCAGCACCTCCGCGACGGCGGCGCGGTGCACCCAGGTGCGCGGCACGGTCTGGCAGAACTCCATGGTCTCCCCCATTTCCTTCCGGTCATTGGCCTTCGGCTGCGCACCGGCGCCACTGCGCCACCGTCACCCCGCCGAGCAGTGGCTCGAATCCCTTGCGGCGCATCGGGAACACCGACGCGCCCGCCACCACGGTGTCCCACGGGTCGAGCGCGGCACCCGTCCGCCACGCCTCTTCGATCAGCTCGCGCACGCTGCCGTACCCTGGCGCGGCACGGCGCAGCCGCTCGACGGCGGCGCCGTAGCCGAGATCGTGCCTCGGCGCCTGTGCGTACAGCTCGTGCGCCAGCTTCCGCGCTCTGTCCTGTTCGTCGTCGCCCGCCAGCGCGGCGGTGAACACGCGCTCCCGTTCGGACTGTCCGAAGTAGACGCCCAGCTCGCGCAGCACGTCCGCGGGCTCGTCCGCGGTGTGCGCGAGGTTGAGCAGGTAGCCGTGGTCGCCGAGCAGGTGCCGAAGCTGGCCGGGTTCGCGCGCGGCGGGATCGGTCGGCCCCTTCAGCTCGGTCAGCAGGACCGGCACCGGGACCTCGGTGGCGCGTTCCGGGCGCACCACCACGACCAGCGAATCGGTGCTCGCCGCGAAGAGATCGGCGAGCCTGCGGCGGTACTCCGTCGCCAGGTTCCACTGGAAGTACCACAACGCCCGCACGGTCGTCCTGGTCAGCCTCACCGGCGCGGCCGCGACCACCCGGAACCCGGTTTCGCGCACCCAGTCGAGCGCGGGCAGCAGCGAGCGCGTGACGACCGCGTCCGGTTTCAGCAGCAGCACCCCGTGGGTGGTCGCGAACCCGGTGACGTCGGCGGTGAGCGCGGCGAGCTGCTCGGCGCTCTCCTGGTAGTAGGTGTCGGCGGCGAACGCGGCGCGCTTGTCCGGCAGGCAGCTCAGCGCGGCGGGCAACGGGGGTGCGTGGCGGGTCATCGGGCACCCGCCAGCACTTCCGCGACACCCGGCAGCGGCGTGCCGAGGTAGCCGGCGGCGAAGCAGTGGTCGAGCACCCTGCGCAGGTACGCCGCCCCGGTGGCCCGGCGGTGCCGAGGCAGGAACGCCACCGTTTCGCTGTCGTCGAACCGGATCTTGCGCTGGAAGTAGCTGCCGTACAGCGAAACGATCCGCTCGTGGTAGATCCGCTCCGCCGCGGGCAGGCCGCCCGCGGTGAAGGTCGAGGGCGGCACGAACCGCGGCACCCGGCACGACGGGTACTCGGCGAGCACGTCGGAGACCTCCCGCAATGCCATCGGCCCGCCGACGGCGTGGAAGGTGCGCCCCGCCGCCTCGTCGAACCGGTTCACCGCCTCGGTGACCACCGCCGCGACGTAGTCCACCGGCACCAGGTCGAGGCACGCGTCGTAGTGCCCTGGAATGGAGTTCACCTTGCCCTCGACGGCCAGCTTCAGCACCACGTAGAGGTTCTTGAAGTCGCGGACCACCCCGGTGCGCGAGGCCCCGGTGACGATGCTGGGCCGCACCACCGCGACCCGCACGCCGTCCGCCCGCGCCTTCCGCACGAGCTGTTCGGCGCGGAACTTGCTGTCCTCGTAGGCGTTGGCGAACCGCTGCCCCGTTTCCAGCTCGTGCTCCGCGATCACCCCGTGCCGCTCACCGCACACGTAGGCGGTGCTCACGTGCACCATCGGCACCCCGAGTTCGAGCGCGTGCGCGGTCCCGGTGACGTTCACGTCCTCGTACCGCCGCGCCTGCCTGCCGAAGTCCGTGATCGCCGCACAGTGCACGACCAGGTCCGCGCTCGACCGCAGCGCCGTCCAGTCCGCTTCGGACAGTCCGAACCGGACACGCGTGACATCGCCGCGCACCGGGGAAACCGCGCCGGTGACCGCGGTGCCGTCGTTGCGCACCAGCGCGGTGGCGCGGTGCACCAGCGCCAGCACTTCGTGCCCGGACGCGGCCAGCCGCGCGGTCACCTCGGCCCCGACCAGCCCGGCCGCACCCGTCACCAGCACCTTCGCCATCTCAGCCCTCCCCGCCGTGCTCGGCGAGCAGGCCCAGCAGATCGCCGACGGTGCGCACCTCGGCCAGCTCGTCGAAATCCATCGCGGGCAGCGCGAACCGCTGCTCCAGCGCCATGGCCAGCTCGACCAGCCGCACCGAGTCGTAGCCGAGGTCGGCGGTCAACCGCGTCCCGTCGTCGACCGCGCCCGCCGCCGGCTCGCCCGGCGCCATCGCCGTCACGAGCGCGCACGCTTCCTCACGCATACCGTCCCCCTCCGTCATCCGGCCAGATGTGGTTGGCTGCCGCCGCTGGCGAGCAGGTCCCGCGCCTCGTCGATGGGCAGTTCCGCGTCCAGGTAGCCGCCGAGGCGGAGCCAGTCGTATCCGATGTCCAAAGTGGCCCGCCACGCCTCGGCCGTGGCGAACGAATCGGGGAACGCGCTCGCGCCGATCCTGGCCCGCACCGCGGCGACGAACGCGTCCAGCTCCGCCAGCGCGGCCCGGCCCGCGGCTTCGGATTCGAGGTGCGGCCGTTCGAGACCTCGCGCGGTGGCCTCGAATTCGCGGCCGTCGGCGCCGAGCAGGCCCAGCCCGCGCACCAGCTCGGAGTCGGGCGGCAACGGGCTCACCCCGTGCGCGCTCAGCAGCGCCCGCAGGCTGACCTGGGTCATCCGCCGCGCGATCAGCTCCGCCACCCGCCACTGTCCGCGGTCGAGGGCGCCCGTCAGGTCCTCGCGCGCGTTCTCCACCAGGATGTTGGACCAGACCAGCGCCATCGCCGCCGCGCCGAACCGGGACGCGGGCAGCGCGACCAGGTCGACGGCGTCCACATCGGACACCGCGGCACCGGAAAGCCGCACACCGGCCGTGCTGGGCTGGGCGGTGGCGCGACCGGCCCCGACGCCGCCGCGAGGGGCATGCTCGGGGTGATCGGGGCGCGCCCCCAGGAGAACCGGACGAGGCCGAGCCGCACGAACCGGGCGATCGCCGCGTCGCGGCCTGGCGCACGGCCGAACACCACCGACCGCCACGTCCTGGCCACCTCGTCGCCGAGCACGAACACGTCGCGGCGGTCCCGCACCACATGCACCCGGTCGCCCACCGGCCACGTCGTGACGCCGGGGACCCTGGCCAGGGTGATCCTGCCGGGCTTCGGCACGCATCCGCCGATCCCGAAGTCCGCGAGCAAGCGGCCGCACGCGGCGACATAGGCCCGCGCGGGCAGCCCCGCGCCGGATTCCAGCTCGCGGTACCTCGTCGCGGGCTCACTCGCGCCCGCCCGGTCCACCTGCAACGACAGCCACTTGGGTTCCAGGTAGGTCTCGCCGAGCGCCGCGACCCACGACTTCGCCCCCTGCACGAGCGCGGCGTGCGCCCACACCGCGGCGTCCTCCACGGCGTCCACTTCGGACAGGGCGAGCGCGTACCGCATCGCCTGCCTGGCACGGTGCGCCCACCAGGCCGTCATGATCGCGGCGAACTCGCGCTTCGACGGCAGCTCCGGCAGTGCGCCGGGGTCTTCGAGCACGAACCCGTGCAGCAGCCGCTGGCACCGGTTCAGCAGGTCCTCCGGCAGCCGCACCACCCGCGCGGTGCCCCGCGCGGCGGCGGCCGTCACGACCGCGAACTGGTCCGCGACCTGCCGCGCCGAGCGCGTGCGCACCTCGACCCGCCTGCCGTCGGCGAACAGCACCGACGGCATCGTCGGCAGGTCACCGCTTCCCGGCGCCACGAAGAGGAAGTCCACATCGGACGAAGAGTTGCCGAACCCCTCGGCGATCGACCCTTCCAGCAGCACCGCCGAACCCGGTGGCGCGTCGATGTCCGGCAGCACGCGCGCCAGCAGCTCCCGCAGGTAGTCCTCGCCGAGGATCACGCAAGCACCTCGCCCGCGTCGAGCACGGTGAGCACACCCGCCGCGCCGTCGACCCGCACGCGCATGCCGGTGCGCAGCTCGCGGACCACACCGGGCACCTGCACCACGGTCGGCAGGCCGAGTTCGCGCGCCACGATCGCGACGTGGGTCAGCGGGCTGCCGCGCTCGATCACCAGCGCCGAAGCCGACCGCAGTGCCGACACCCAGCCGGGATCCGTGCGGTAGGCGACCAGGATCCCGCCGTCGACGTCCTCCGGCGCCTCCGTGACCACGGCCCGTCCCTCCGCGGTACCAGGACAGGACGGAACGCCGTGGAAGACGAGGGCACCGGTCCGCTCGGCCTCGCCGTGGCGCCATCCCGCTTCGACGAGCTCGGCCATCGAATAGCCGGATCCGGTGGTGCGGAACCGGGACGGCGCGTGCACCCCCTCGTCCCCGGCGCGCTGCCGCTTCCGCTGGGCCACCAGCCTGGCGGCGTCCGGGCGGTCACCTTCGGCGGTGAACAGCGCCCGCACCTCCGCCAGCCGCAGGAAGAACACGTCGGACCAGTCCGCGAGCACCCCCGAAGCGGCCAGGTCGCGGCCCATCGCGCGCAGCATGCGCTTCGCGCTGCCAAACGCGCGGGTGCGGCAGAACCGCAGCCGTTCGCGGTCGCGCAGGCCACCGCGGACCTTGCGGCGCACCACCTCGTAGACCGCACGGCGGACCCCGCGCAGGTTTTCGTCCAGATAGGACTCGGCATCGACGGCCGTGCGCTCGGCCTTGCCCGGTACCGCGCCGCGCAGCAGGACGAACAGGCTGGACGGATCCTCCCGAAGGTCCGGTACCTCGAGCTTCAGCTCGTCGACGCTGCGGTACCCGAACCGGTCGATGTAGTCGTCGACGTCGGCGAGGAACTCGTCGTACCCCTGTGCGGCGAGCGCGTTCCGCACCGCACCTGGTTCCGTCCGGAACACGAGGCTCCGCAGGCCCTCGTCCGCGTGGAGCTTCGACGCCAGCTCGGTCAGCGCGTGCACCGGCTCCGCCGACTCCACCTCCGGGCCGGGGCCCGCGACCGCGGGGGTGAACCACTCCGGCGCGTCCGGCAGCCACCGTTTCGTCAGCACGTGCAACGCCCCGAACGAAATCAGCAAGGTGGCGTCGAGGACCATCATCGACCCCCACTTCGCGATCAGCTCGCGCTCCAGTGCCTGGAACCGGCGGTAGGTTTCCGCGCCGGGCAACGCGTCGTAGTCGACGCGATCGAAGACCCGGTACGCCAGGTAGAACTCCCGCGCGAACTCGTCGACCAGCGCGGAGGTGCGGAAGAACCGGCGGACGAACTCGGCGACCGTCACCAGCCTCGCCACCCTGTCCGCGATCCCGGACGGTGCGCGATGCGGCCGCAGCGTCTTCGCCAGCGCGTCGTCCAGCGGCTCCTCGACACCGAGCGAAGCCTCCAGCACCTTGCGGTTCACCGGGTACAGGGGTGCCAGCCGGACCATCCGGTACCAGTGCAGGAGGTTGTAGTACACCCGCCCGTGGAACTGCCCGAGCAGGTGCGGGAGCCATTCGTCCATATCGGACAGCCACCGCCCTGGAACGCGCAACGACCGCGCGTAGTGCCGGTAGATCCTGGCGTAGGCGTCCGCGGCGAAGCTGAACGTGAGCGGTGAGGTGATCCCGCTGAAGCTCTCGATGATGTTCGCGTTGTCCCACACCCGGAAGTCGCCGTCGCCGACCGGCTCCGCCGCCACCGGTGACGGCGGCACCGGCGTGGTCACCGGCCGCGCCTGCAGGATCCACACGGTCTCGCCCGCGATCGCCCACTCGATGTCCTGCGGCGCCCCGGACAGCGCGGTGATCAGGCTGCCCAGTTCGTGCAATGCGACGATATCCTTGTCCCGCAACGAAAAAGCGGCGCGCTCGTGCTCCGGGACCTCGACGGACCGGCAGCCGTCCCCCGCCGCGACCGCCTCGATCCGGTCGCGTTTCTCCCCCACGATCCGGTCGACGACATCACCCCGGGAGTCCAGCACGACGGTGTCGGCGTCCACCGCGCCCGACACCAGCCCCTCGCCGAGGCCGTACACCGAGCTGATCACGCACTGCTCCCGGTCGCCCGTCACCGGGTTCGCCGTGAACAGCACGCCACTGCGGTCGGCGGTCACCAGTTCCTGGACGAGCACCGCCATTCCCGCCGTTTCCAGCGGCAGCCCGTGCCGCAGCCGGTAGTGCAGCGATCGCGCGGAAAACACCGACGCCCAGCAGTCCCGTACCCGCGCGCACACCTCGTCCACACCGGACACGTTGAGGAAGCTGGCGAACTGGCCCGCGAACGAATGGGTTTCGCCGTCCTCTTCCCGCCCCGAGGAACGCACCGCGACCCGGTCGGCACCGGCGGCCGCGTAGGCATCCTCGATCGCCGATCGCACCGGCGCCGAGAACGCGACCTCGCCGATCAGCCCCGCGATCTCCGCCGCCGCCGCGTCCACCCCGTCCGTCGTCACCTCTCCCAGCACGTCCGAAATCCGGTCGTCCACACCGCATTCGGCCAGCACCGCGGTGTACACGTCCGTCCCGAGCACCGCCCATCTCGGCACCGGAATCCCGGCGCGGGCCAGTACGAACAGGGATCGCGCCTTCGAGCCCGCATACGACTCGACATCCGCAATCGCGCTTTCCCCAGTGCGTATTCGCATGCGTGTTTTTCCCCTCGCGAAGGAATACCGGCCCCAGCTCCGGCGGAAACCCCGGTCAGCCCATGGCCCGTACCGGAAACGTGTAACCACCACGGCGTTCAGGGCCTGTGGCGTCCCGTCATACTACGACCGCTGAACTGGGACGGGTAACCCCTATCCGGCGCCCGGCGCGGTGTCACACGCCGGAACGAGCGGTCCCGCCAACCCCGGACCTGCGAAGAACGCCCGCGGCTGCGGAACATTCCGCGCGGCAGCGCAGCACCCCTACGGCGAACGAAAATCAGCACGACACAACGAAATCATCGACGCGCACCCGCGTTCACGCAATCGGCCGTTGACAACAACACCCGGTATACGAGCTAATCGAAACGGATAAGGGGACGCCGTTGATCGGCGAAGGGGGAATGCGAAGACATGCGAATTCTGATCGCCGCCGTCGGCACCCGTGGGGATGTCGCGCCCTACACCGGGCTCGGCCTCCGGCTGCGCGACGACGGCCACGCGGTGTCGATCGCCGCCTACAAGCCGTTCGAAGGGCTCGTCACCGGCTGCGGGCTGGAGTTCCGGCCACTGCCGGGCGATCCGGCCGACACCGGCTCGTGGACGCAACAGGGCGCGTCACGGCGCACAACGGCTTCACCACTGGACTTTCCCCGCCTGCTGCGCTCGCTCGCCGCGGAGACCAGGGAACTGCTCGACGGCCTGCACACCGCGGCGCGCGGCGCCGATCTGCTGCTGCTGTCCATGCCCGCCGTGCTCGGCGTGCACGTGGCCGAGGGGCTCGGTGTGCCGAGCATGGGCGTGTTCCTGCAGCCGACCTTCCCGACCCGCGCGTTCCCGCCGTCGGTGATCGCCGCCGGGCGGAACCTGGGCGGCTGGGGCAATCTGCTCGCGGGGCACGCGACGCTCGGCGCGATGGGCTGGGTGTTCCGCGGGCTCATCAGGGAACTGCGGCACGATCTCGGCCTTTCCCCACTCACCACGCGAGGGCTCCGGGCGAAAATGGCGCGCTGGCCGGTGCTGCACGGGTACAGCCCGGCGCTGGTACCCCGGCCACCGGACTGGCGGGACGGGCTCGACGTCACCGGGTTCTGGTGGCCGGTGTCCGCTCCGGAATGGACACCGCCGGGCGAGCTG
Organism: Amycolatopsis minnesotensis; assembly: GCF_039529815.1. Classification (NCBI taxonomy): domain Bacteria; kingdom Bacillati; phylum Actinomycetota; class Actinomycetes; order Pseudonocardiales; family Pseudonocardiaceae; genus Amycolatopsis; species Amycolatopsis minnesotensis. Next base: position 142,181 of record NZ_BAAANN010000010.1, read on the forward strand.
GCCGATTTCCTCGCCGCGGGGCCGCCCCCGGTGTTCGTCGGCTTCGGCAGCCGCGCACTCCCGGACGCGGCCGGGCTGACCGCCACCGTGTGCGCCGCGCTCCGCCGCGCCGGGCGGCGCGGGATCATCCAGGCGGGCTGGGCGAACCTCAACACGACCGACGACGACATGCTCACCGTCGGCGAGGTGCCGCACGAATGGCTGTTCCCCCGGACGGCGGCGCTGGTGCACCACGCCGGTGCCGGGACGACGGCCGCCGGGCTGCGCGCGGGGGTACCGGCCGTACCGGTGCCGGTGCTGGCGGATCAGCCGTTCTGGGCCGCGCGGCTCGCGCGCGCCGGAGCCGGAACCGCTCCGCTGCCGTTGAAAGCGCTCACTGCCGACAGGCTCGCCGCCTCGGTGCGCGCCGCGGTGCACGATCCGCGGTACCGCGAACGCGCCGAGGCACTCGGGCGCGTGGTGCGTGCCGAGGACGGCGCCGGGCTCGCCGCCGCCAAGATCGCGGCCGGGACGGAGTGAGCGAAGATGGGCATCGGCAAGGAATTCCGGCTCGGCGCGAAGATGCTCGCGATGCGCGCGCTCGTCGGCACGATGGCCGCCTACGGCGACCCGGTCGCCCGCGTGCTCGGCCGTACCGCGTTGCGGGACCCCTATCCGGCGTACGAACGGATCCGCGCCCGCGGCACGCTCACGCGGCATCCCGTCGGCCTGTACCTCACCGCGTCGCACGCGACCGCGAGTGCGATCCTGCGCGACTCCCGGTTCCGGGTGGAACCTTCCGCCGCGCACGTCGGCGTCGACTGGAACATCCGCCCCGGCGACGAGCACGCGCTCGTGCACCCGATGGAGCAGTCGATCCTGACCATGAACCCGCCGGAGCACACGCGCCTGCGCCGCCTCGTCGCACCCTGGTTCACCCCGAAAGCCTTGCGCGAGCGGCGCACCCGGATCGAAACGGTCGTCGAAGAGCACCTCGACGCCGCGGGAACGCGGTTCGACCTGGTCGCCGACTTCGCCGCGCGCGTACCGATCGCGGTGATCTGCGACCTGTTCGACCTTTCCGACCGGGAGCACCGCCGGTTCGCGCACTGGGGCGCCACCCTCGCCGGCACCCTCGACGGGATCAGGACACCGGGTGAACGCCGGGCCGTGCACGCCGTCACCGCCGATATGACGGGTTTCTTCACCGCCCTGCTGGCCCGCCGCCGCCGCGAGCCCGGCGACGACCTGGTGAGCGGCCTGCTGGCGGCGGAGATCGACGGCGAACCGGTGCGCGAACGCGATCTGGTGGCGCTGGCCGGGCTGGTCCTGGTCGCCGGGTTCGAAACCACGGTGAACCTGATCAGCGGTGGCGCGCTCGCCCTGCTGGCCGCGCCGGAGCAGCGCGAGGTGCTGGCCGGGGACCCGGCCGCCGTCGCCGACGAAGTGCTCCGCTTCACCACCCCGGTCCAGTTCACCCTCCGCCTCCCCGCCGAACCCGTCGAAATCGCGGGAACCACGCTTCCCGCGGGGGCGATGGTGGCCGTCCTGCTCGCCGCCGCGAACCGCGACCCGGCGGTCTTCACCGACCCGCACCGGTTCGACCTCCGCCGCGGCAACGCGCGCGAGCATCTGGCGTTCTCGTCCGGAATCCACTACTGCCTCGGCGCCGGGCTCGCCAAACTCGAAACGGAAATCGCGCTGGCCGCGCTGTTCCGCCGCTTTCCCGTGCTTCGCCTCGCGGGCCCGGTCGCCTACCGCCGCGCGCGCAACATCCGCGGCCCGCTCAGCGTTCCCCTGCACACCGGCGCACGGGCGAGCACCTCGATCGGGTGCGCCGGCAAGACTTCGTGATGGGCGAAGGTCTGTTGGAAATTTCCCCAACGGACTCGGGGTGTTCCGTTTCCGAGCAGGAAGAGCGAGGCGTGCGAACTCGCCGCGCTGCGCGCACCGGATGTGCTAGACAGACCGCGTGCCGAGATCCTCCTTCTTCCGGGAAATCCCGTGAACGACGACGTCACCCAGAACCTCGTCGTGTTCCAGCTCAAGGGCGTCGACGAGCCGGTACTGGCCAGTGCGCCCACCCGAGCCGATGACGCCGTCGAACAAGCGTGGGCGCAGATCCGGCGGCGGCACAAGGTGCGCGCGTCCGCGGTCTCGGCGGTTTTCAGCGAATGGCAGCCGTCCGCGGCCGACCAGAAATTCGTGGCCAAGCACTTCCGGAAGGCCGAGTGCACCTACAGTTTCACCAGGCCCGTCCCCGGCGAATGGGAACGCGCGTTCGCCGAAGCGCGCTCGGTGCTGGCCGAAGCCCACGAAGCCAGGCAGCAGGAGAGCACCGAGGAGGTGCTGCCCGTGCTGTGGAGCGCGTCCTCACCGCGCGCCGGGCTGCTCGACGCACTGCCGCATCTGCCGGTCGTGCCCGGCAGGCTGTCGGTCGCGCTCGCGGTGGTGGCACGGACCCCGCACGGCAAGGTCGGGATGCACCACATCACCCGGCACCAGCACGAGGAGATGGGCGCGCCGATCGAGGCCATGTTCGACGCCGGGTACAGCTCCCTCGCGCGCGGGCTGAAGTCCGAGGTCCGCCGGTCCGGCGAGAACGTGCTGGTCTCGATCACCAGGGAGAACCTGCTGGCGGCCTCCGCGATCGCCCTGCCCGGCCTGTACGCCCAGCTCTCCGCGCACCTCGGGACGGGTGATCTGATCGCCGGTCTGCCCTGCCCCGACCAGATGTTCGTGGTCAGGGAGGACTCCGGCCTCGCGGACACCGTCCGGGAGCAGGTGCTCGACTCTCCGTACGACACCACGGAACTCGTCCCGTCCGTGCTGCGGCTCGGACCCGGCGGGCTGGAACTGCTCGCGGAGCGGGGCGTTCGGACCTGAGGTCTGCCAGCTCTTCGCGGCGTAACGGGCGGAACCGGGGCCCGCCCGTCAGTCCGAAGTGGACTACGGCCGTGGCGGAGGCGCGGCGCAGGTCTTGCCGGCGTCGGGAAGCTCCCCGGATTCGAGGTAGGCAGTCCCGTACCCGTCCACGCAGGGATTGTTGTCCTGGAGGTACTGGCCGTGGTTGCCGCTGTCCGCGACGACCAGTTTCGATCCGGGGAGCGCGGTGTGCATGCGCTGCGCACCGATCACCGGGGTGGCCGCGTCGTTCTTCGCCTGCAGCAACAGGATCGGCGGCACTTTCGCACCCCCGATCGGAACCGGCTCGGCGGTGGGTACCTTCCAGAACGCGCACGGTGCGCTGTACCAGCTGTTGAGCCAGGCGAACAGCGGCGACCGTCGCGCCGCCTGCTCGGTATCGCGATGCCAGGTGGCCCAGTCCTTCGGCCAGCTCCTGTCGACGCAGTTGTAGGCGAGCTGCGCCCCGTTGACGTTGCCACCGTGCGAGGTGTGGGCGGCGACCAGCGCGTCGGGCCTGCCCCCGTGGTACTCCCCCACCGGCTTCGCGAGGCTGTCCCAGCCGGTGTCCGAGTAGATCGACGAGGAGAGCAGATCGTCCAGTTCGGCGACGCCGACCTTCCCGGCGGCAGGCTGCTTCGCGAGCTGGTCCCGGACGGCGTTCCAGGTATCGCTCACCGCCTTCTCCGTCGTGCCGAGGTGGTACCGCGCGTCCTTTCCGGCGACCCAGGCGAAGAACGCTTCGGACCGCTGCTGCAGCGCCGGGTCCTGCTGGAACTGCGTCTGGTAGGTGGGGACGGTGGGGTCGACGACGCTGTCGAGGATCATCCGCCCGGTAGTGGCCGGGAACAGGCTCGCGTAGGTCGCGCCGAGCATGCTTCCGTAGGAATAGCCGAGGTAGTCCAGCTTCTCCTGTCCCAGTGCGGCGCGAATGCGGTCCATGTCCTTCGCCGCGTTCTGCGTGGTGATGTGCGGAAGCAGGTCGCGCGACTCTTCCGCGCACTGGTCAGCCACCCGCTTCGCCGCGTCCAGCCGCTGCTGTTCGCTCTGCTCGTTCGACGGCCGGTAGGCGGGAGCCGGGGGCGGCAGCACCGAATCCGTGTCACCGCAGTCGACCGGGGAGCTGGCGCCGACCCCTCTCGGATCGAAGCTGACCACCATGTACTGATCGGACACTCCCCTCGGCAGCCCAGCCGTGATCAGCTTGGGCATCCCGGCACCCGATTCCCCCGGGCCACCGGGATTCACCACCAGGCCGCGCGGCGCGGCGCCGTTGCCTGCCGCGTACAGCATCAGCGTGATCTCGCGGCCGTCCGGATCGGCGTAGTCCAGCGGCACCTCCAGCGTCGCGCAAGCGGTGTCGCGTGGCGCGCCGACCGTGTCCGCGCACGGTGTCCACTTCACCGACGACGCTCTCGTCGCCGCGCCTGCCGCCGCCGACGGCAGCACCGCGCCGAGCGAGACCACGGCCACCAGCACCAGCAGGTGCCTCGGTCACGACCGGTTCCGTGGGGTAATCCGGATCTTCCCTCCCCCGCTTCGCGCGGAGACAGTCGTGGGCAACTCGTACCGCAGGACGCACCACGCGCGACCAGGTTCGGAATGAGTGCGAACGTGCACCCGATCGTGGCTGTACGGGAAACGCCCCTCGGCCGAGGGGATGAGCGCGAAGATCCTGCCGTGCTCCGATGCCGTTCCACCCCGTGGCCGCGATCGTGAACGGCATGAAACGAAGCAGGAAAAGCATTCTCGCGCTCGCGGCGATCACCGTGCTCGGTGCCTCCGCGGTTCCCGCGGCCGCGGCCGGGCAAACACGGTTGAGCTGGGGCCCGTGCCCTGACTACGACAGCACGCCGAGTCCCACCGCCGGGCTCGAGTGCGCGAAGCTGACCGTCCCGCTCGACTACGCCGCCCCGGAACGGCGGCAGATCGAGCTGACGATTTCCCGCCTGCCCAGCAAGAACCCGGCCAAGCGGCGCGGTGTGCTCCTGATGAACCCCGGCGGGCCCGGCGGTGCGGGCCTGGCCATGCCCGCGCTGCTCCCGAAGACCGGACCGGCGGCCGCGCTCGCGGACCGCTACGACCTGATCGGGTTCGACCCGCGCGGGGTCGGCTACAGCACGCCGACGACCTGCGGTTTCACCAGCGCCGACCGCAACGCCATGTGGCCGGGGTACGCGAGGGGCCCCGAGGACGTGGCCACCTACGCCGGCACGGCCGCCGCCGTCGCGCGCAAGTGCGCGACGGCGCGCACGAAGGACCTGATGCCGCACATCACCACCGCGAACACCGCACGGGATCTCGACGCGATCCGGTCGGCACTCGGTGCGCGGCGGATCTCCTACTACGGCAACTCCTACGGTTCCTACCTCGGCGCGGTCTACGCTTCGCTCCATCCACAACGGACCGACCGGGTCGTGCTCGACTCGGTGACCGATCCGAGCGGCGTCGGGGCCGAGCACCGGATCCAGACCGCACAGGGGTTCGACGACCGCTTCCCCGACTTCGCCGCATGGGCTGCCGCCAGGGATTCGGTGTACCACTTCGGATCGACACCGGAAGGGGTCGGTGCGACCTACTTCCGGCTCGCCGCGCAACTCGACCTGGCCCCGGTGAACGGCATCGACGGGAAGGGGTTCCGCTTCGGCACCTACGAAGGTCTTTACCAGGACGAGAGGTTCCCGGCGATCGCGGAGACCTGGCTTGCCGCACAAGGAAAACCCGCGCCTCGCGCCGCGCCACCGGCGCTACCGGACTGGCTCGCGGAGAACCGCGCAGCCGCGCAGCTCACGTTGGAGTGCAACGACTCCCGGTGGCCGCGATCACTCGCGGGCTACCAGCGCAGAGTCGAAACGGCGCGGTTGAGCCATCCCGCGTACGGCCCCGCCGCGTCGAACATCACGCCCTGCGCGTACTGGCCCGAGCACGAAGAAGGGGTGCGCATCACCGGTGCAGGCCCCCGGAACGTGCTGCTGGCACAGAACCTCCGCGATCCCGCGACCCCGCTGGACGGCGCGCGCCGGATGAGCGCCGCGCTCGGGCACCGGGCGCAGCTCACCCTCGTCGACCAGGGCGGGCACGGCGTCTTCCGCAAGGCCAACGAATGCGCGAACGCCGCGATCGCGGGCTACCTGGCCGAGGGGACGTGGCCGACGACGTTCTGCGCGCGGCAACACCCCTAGGAAAAGACGAGGCGGCCGCCCCCGCGCGGGTGCTCGCGGACCCGTCCTGCCTCGCCTCGCACGGGGGCTCGTCACCGCGGAACGAGATGGCCGCGCGGTTCGTTACCGCCTCGCGGACGAGCGGGTGCCCGAACTGATCCACCGCGTCCGCCCGCACGGCGCGACCGAAGGCGAGTGACGAAAACCTGCTCATCTGCGCATCCGGTGAATTGGATCAAGAAAGGGAGTGTTTTACCGCCGGAAATCGCGATCCACGATAATCCATTTGGATCACGAGTGGTTCCGGCTGTTGTGTGATTCACGTCGCAGTCGTAGCGTGGGAGGCTGCTCCCACCACCGAGGACGTGACCGGAATGGCGTCACCGCCGACGAGCCCAACGCTGATCGACGACGTTTTCCAGCGCCGTGTCGCACCGCTGAAAGACTTGTCCGAACAGGCAGGCGATGTCGCGCGAACCTGCCACGCGATGGCGGCGCGCTTTTATCGCGGCGGCAAACTCGTGGTCTTCGGCAACGGTGAATCGAGCACCGACGCACAGCACATCGCGGTCGAGTTCGTCCACCCCGTCATCGTCGGCAAGCGGGCGTTACCCGCCATTTCGCTCACTTCGGACGTCGCGGCGATAACCGGGGTGGCCAACGCCGACGGGCTTTCCGAGGTCTTCGCACACCAGCTCGCCTACCTCGGGGAGGCCGGTGACATCGCGCTCGGCCTGTCCGTGGACGGGAACTGCGCGAACGTCCTGCGGGGGCTGCGGTTCGCGCGCGGCAAGGGAATGCTCACGGTGGCGATGGCCGGTGGGCGGGGCGGCGCGATCGCGGCGTCCGGCGAGACCGACCACCTCCTCCGCGCCGGTTCCTCCGATCCGAGGGTGGTCAAGGAGGTGCACGTGACCACGTACCACGTCCTGTGGGAGCTGGTGCACGTGTTCTTCGGCCAACCAGGGGTGCTCGCGCCAGGAGTGGTGCGATGAGAGCGCCCGGTGCCGACGACTGCGGACACGACGGCGTCTGCGTCACCTGCTCCGACTTCGCCGTCCAGGTACGGATCGTCGAACTGCTCGAAGACGGGCTCGCCGTCGTCGAGAGCGGTTCGGGTCGCGAAGAGGTGAGCGTCGCGCTCGTCTCCGCGCAGGTCGGCGACACCGTTCTCGTCCACGCCAAGGAAGCACTGACCATCGTCCAGCACTGAATCCCTCCACCGGGGAGCGTGACTCCAGTGACACGGCAAGAGCCGCCCGGCTCGGCGGAAATGTCCGCGTTGTACCCGTTCCTGCGGAACGCGGACGCGGACCTGGACGCCGTGCTGGCGGAGGTGCGCGAGTCCACCGCGGCCAAGGTCGCGGAGATCATCGCGCTGCGGGCCGCGGTAGTGGAGCGCGACGGTGCCCGGATCACCCGGTGCGCGGGCGAGATGGCCGGCCGGTTCGCCCGCGGCGGGCGGCTGCTCGCCTTCGGCAACGGCGGCAGCTCCACCGACGCGCAGGACATGGCCAGCCTGTTCCTCTGCCCCGGCGGGGCGCACCGCCCGCTGCCCGCGTTCGGGCTGACCAACGACATCGCGGTGATCACGGCGCTGAGCAACGACATCGGGTTCGATGTCGTGTTCTCCCGCCAGATCGCGGCGTTCGGCAGGCCCGAAGACGTCGCTGTCGGCCTGTCCACGAGCGACAACTCCGCCAACCTGCTGCGCGCGTTCGACGAAGCGCACGGCCGCGGGATGCTGACCGTCGGCATCGCCGGGTACGACGGCGGCAAAATGGCCGAACACGACGGAATCGGCTACCTCTTCACCATTCCTTCCCCGTCGGTGCACCGCGTCCAAGAAGCCCAGACGACGGTGTACCACGCGCTGTGGGAGCTCACGCTCGCCGCGCTGCTCCGCTAGCAGGACTTTCTCGTCATCCAAGGCGGGCGCGATCCCATCGCCCAGATTCCCGCCGCCGCAGCAGGATCCTCCAGGAGTGATGACCTATGACCTCAGCCACGGGCAACAAGCACGCGGACGCGGAAGAGGCACCGATCCACCTGCTCTGGATCAACGCGGGGCTTTCCTGCGACGGCGACTCGGTGGCGCTGACCGCGGCCACCCAGCCGAGCATCGAGGAGATCGTGCTCGGGGCGCTGCCGGGGTTGCCGAAGATCGCGGTCCACTGGCCGCTGATCGACTTCGAATGCGGTCCGGACGTCGGCGCGGACACCTTCATCGAATGGTTCTACAAGGCCGATCGCGGTGAGCTGGAACCGTTCGTGCTCGTGGTGGAGGGCTCCATCCCGAACGAGTCGATCAAGGAAGAGGGCTACTGGTGCGGGTTCGGCAACGACCCGGCCACCGGGCAGCCGATGACCACGAGCGAATGGCTGGACCGCTTGGCGCCCAAGGCATTGGCCGTCGTCGCGGCGGGGACCTGCGCGGCCTACGGCGGCATCCACGCCATGGAGGGCAACCCGACCGGCGCGATGGGGGTGCCCGATCACCTCGGCTGGGACTGGAAGTCCTACGCCGGGCTGCCGATCGTGTGCATCCCCGGCTGCCCGACGCACCCGGACAACTTCGCCGAGACGCTCACCTACCTGCTGTACCAGGCGGCGGGGCAGGCACCGATGATCCCGCTCGACGACCAGCTTCGCCCGAAATGGCTCTTCGGCCAGACCGTCCACGAAGGATGCGATCGCGCGGGGTACTACGAACAGGGCGACTTCGCCAAGGAGTACGGCTCGCCCAAGTGCATCGTCAAGCTCGGCTGCTGGGGTCCCGTCGTCCGCTGCAACGTGCCGAAACGCGGCTGGATCAACGGCGTCGGCGGCTGCCCGAACGTCGGCGGTATCTGCATCGGCTGCACGATGCCCGGTTTCCCCGACAAGTTCATGCCGTTCATGGACGAGCCGCCCGGCGCGCACGTCTCTTCGCTCGCCATCGGCGTCTACGGCTCGGTCATCCGCAAACTCCGCGGCATCACCGCGCGGAAACTGGACAAGGAACCCAAGTGGCGCGAGAAGGGCCGCGAACTGAAGACCGGCTACCGCACTCCGTGGTGAATCCGCCCGACCAGAGCAGGAAAGGTACCCGAGAACGATGACCTCCACCGCACGCCGGTCCACGAAGTCCGACAGCAGCAACCTCGTCGAAATGTCCTGGGACCCGATCACCAGGATCGTCGGCAGCCTCGGCATCTACACGAAGATCGACTGGGCCAGGAAACAGGTCGTGGAATGCCACAGCACGTCCTCGGTCTTTCGCGGCTACAGCATCTTCATGAAGGGGAAGGACCCGCGAGACGCCCATTTCATCACCAGCCGCATCTGCGGTATCTGCGGTGACAACCACGCGACCTGCTCGGTCTACAACCAGAACATGGCCTACGGCGTCCGCCCGCCGCACCTCGCCGAGTGGATCATCAACCTCGGCGAAGCGGCCGAGTACATGTTCGACCACAACATCTTCCAGGAGAACCTGGTCGGGGTCGACTACTGCGAGAAGATGGTCGCCGAAACCAATCCCGGCGTGCTCGACCTCGCGAACCGCACCGAGGCACCGCACGCCGAGGACCACGGGTACCGGACCATCGGCGACATCATGCGGTCGCTCAACCCGCTGGAAGGCGATTTCTACCGGGAGGCGCTGCAAGTCAGCAGATCCACCAGGGAGATGTTCTGCCTGATGGAAGGCAGGCACGTGCACCCGTCGACGCTGTACCCCGGCGGGGTCGGCACGGTGGCCACCATCCAGCTGTTCACCGACTACCTCACCCGCCTCATGCGCTACTGCGAGTTCATGAAGCGCTGCCTGCCGATGCACGACGACCTGTTCGACTTCTTCTACGAAGCGATCCCGGGCTACGAGGAGGTCGGCAGGCGCCGGGTGCTGCTCAACTGCTGGGGCAGCCTCAACGACCCCGAGCACTGCGACTTCAGCTACCAGAACATGGAGTCCTGGGGCCGCAAGATGTTCGTCACCCCGGGCATCGTCGTGGACGGCAAGCTCGTCACCACGAGCCTGCTCGACATCAACCTCGGCATCCGGATCCTGCTCGGCTCCTCCTACTACGAGGACTGGGAGGACCAGCCGAAGTTCGTCACCCACGATCCGCTCGGCAACCCGGTGGACCAGCGCCACCCGTGGAACCAGCACACCATCCCGCGCCCGGCCAAGCGCGACTTCGACAAGCAGTACTCGTGGACGATGTCGCCGCGGTGGTTCGACGGCACCGACCACCTCGCGCTGGACACCGGCGGCGGCCCGATCGCCCGGCTGTGGACCACCGCGCTCGCCGGGCTGGTCGACATCGGCGGCTACGTCCGCTCCACCGGGCACAGCGTGGTGATCAACCTGCCGCGCACGGCGACGAAACCCGAGAAGACCTACGAGTGGAAGATTCCACAGTGGAGCAACGCGATCGAGCGGAACCGGGCGCGGACCTACTTCCAGGCCTACTGCGCCGCGGCCGCGCTGCACTTCGTGGACAAGGCGCTGGCCGAAGTGCGCTCGGGCAACACGAAGACCTGGGAAAGCTTCAAGGTGCCCGACGAGGCGGTCAGCTGCGGGTTCACCGAGGCGGTCCGCGGTGTGCTCTCGCACCACATGGTGATCAAGGGCGGCAAGATCGCGAACTACCACCCGTACCCGCCGACGCCGTGGAACGGCAGCGTGCGCGACTCCTTCGGCACCCCGGGGCCGTACGAGGACGCCGTGCAGAACACGCCGATCTTCGAGGAGAACAAGCAGGAGAACTTCAAGGGCATCGACATCATGCGCGCGGTGCGCAGCTTCGACCCGTGCCTGCCGTGCGGCGTGCACATGAACATCGCGGGCGGCAAGGTGCTGGAACGGCTGCACACCCCGCACGCGTTCGGGTCGAACCTCTGAATAACGACCAGCCGAGGCGGAAAGCCGGGGTGAGCCATGCCGAAACGCGATGATGTGTCCACTGTGGGCGAACGGATCGAGGTGCTGCTGACCGAACTGGCCGAGAAGGCCGATCCGGCGACCGTCGAGCTGGCCGAGGACCTCGTGCACACGATGGTCGAGTTCTACGGCGCCGGTCTCGCCAGGGTGATGGGAATCGTGGACAAGGCGGCGAACCGCGACGATCTCGTCACGGCGCTGACCGATGACGATGTCGTCGGCGGCCTGCTGGTCCTGCACGATCTGCACCCGCTCGGCACCGAGGAGCGGGTGCGGGCCGCGCTGGACCGGATACGCCCGTACCTCGGCAGCCATGCCGGTGACGTCGAGTACCACGGGATCGACGACGAGGGCGTCCTGCACCTGAGCCTGGCCGGAACGTGCGACGGCTGTCCCTCGTCGACGATCACCGTGCGCGACGCCATCGAGAAGGCGGTCCAGCGCGCCGCACCCGAGCTGACCGGGATGGCGGTGGCCGGTGTCGCCGAACCGGACGCGGGACCGGGCGGGCGGCCGCTGCTGCCGCTGCAATCGCTCACCTGCCCGGTTCCCGAGGAGGCCGTGTCATGACCACGGGCCTCCCCCGGTTCCTGACCAGGCCCGCACCGGAGTACCGGCCGGGCGAGCGGTGCGAGATGTGCGCGGAGCCGATCGGCGACGAGCACTCGCACGTCGCGAACCTGGCCGACCGCGGCATCCTGTGCGCCTGCCGCGGGTGCGCGCTGCTGTTCACGCGGCGCGGGGCGGCGGGCGGGAAGTTCCTCACCGTGCCGGACCGCTACCTGCACCAGGCCGATCTGGCCGGCGCGGCCCGGTTGTGGGAATCCACCAGCATCCCGGTCCGCATGGCGTTCTTCTTCACGAACTCCACGCTCGGGCAGACGGTCGCGTTCTACCCGAGCCCGGCGGGCGCGACCGAAAGCCTGCTCACCTTGGCGGACTGGGACGAACTGCTCGAGGCCAATCCCGCGTTCGCCGACCTGCGCGACGACGTCGAAGCCCTGCTGATCAACAAGCGGGACGAGGCGTTCGAGGGCTTCCTGGTCCCGATCGACCGGTGCTACGAACTGGCCGGACTGGTCAAACTGCACTGGCGGGGCTTCGACGGCGGCACCACGGCGTGGGGGCACATCGACCGGTTCTTCGCCGAGCTGCGCGACCGCGGCGGCAGCGGGGGCGGGCATGGCTGACCTCACGGTCGAATGCGCCGACGTCCGTCCCGAACGGTACGCCGCCGAGCCGACCCTGCTGTTCCGGCTGCGGATCACCGAGGCGGGCGCCACACCGGTGCACGCGATCGCGCTGCGCTGCCAGATCCGCATCGAGCCGGGCCGCAGGCAGTACGAGGCGGCCGAGTCCGAACTGCTCGGCGACGTCTTCGGCGACCCCGGCCGCTGGGGCGAGACGCTCCGGCCGATGCAGTTCGCGCACGTGGACGTGATGGTGCCCAGTTTCACCGGCACCACCGAGATCGACGTGCCGGTCCGGTGCGGCTACGACCTCGAAGTGGGCACCGGCAAGTACTTCCACGCGCTCGAAGGCGGCGAGGTGCCCCTCCTGCTGCTGTTCAGCGGAACCGTGTTCGGCAAGGGCGCGCGGGGCTTCTGGGTCGAACAGGTGCCGTGGCACCTCGAAGCCCCGTACCGCCTGCCGGTCTCGGTGTGGCGTGCGCTGATGGACCAGCACTTCCCCGAATCCGCCTGGCTCATGCTCGGCAGGGAGACCGTGGACGCGGTGCTGCGGTACAAGTCGGCGAACGCACTGCCCACTTTGGACGCCACGGTGCGGAAGCTGCTCGCGAACGCCGGTGGGCCGTCATGACCGCGGCACCGCACCAGGACGCGCTCGACCAGGTGCGCGCGATCGCGGACGCCGTGCTGTACGAGGGCTACCTGCTCTACCCGTACCGGGCCTCGGCGCGCAAGAACCAGGTGCGCTGGCAGTTCGGCGTGCTGGTGCCGCCCGCGTTCGCCGGGCGGGCGACCGGGGAGCAGGACTGCGCGCACAGCGAATTCCTCCTGGAGCCGGGCCACCGGGCCACCCTGCACGCGCGGGTGCGGTTCCTGCAGGTGCAGGCGCGCGTCGTCGAGGTCGCCGACACCCAGGGTGTCTACCAGGAGGTCCCGTCCGCGACCGTCGACGGGATTTACCTGTCCACTTGGGACGAAGCGGTGGAACGCGAGATCGACGCGGACCTGCCGGTCACCGGCCTGCTCGCCGGGGAGGCCGCCGTGCCGTTCTCGGTGCCCGGTGCCGTCAGCACCGAGGAACACCCCCGCCATCGCGACGAGCCCGGTGTCCGCACCGTGCGCCGGACCTGGCCGCTGCGGGGCGTCCTCCGGATGCGCGCCGACGCGCTGGACGGGCCGTACGGCGGGCTGCGGCTGACCCTGCGGGTGGAGAACACCACGGACTGGGCGGCAGGGGACCACGGCAGGGCCGAGGCGTTGCGGCACGCGTTCGTCGCGACCCACACGCTGTGCCACCTCAGCGAGGGCCGGTTCCTGTCCATGACCGACCCGCCCGAATGGGCCGCCGCCGCGGCGAAGGCGTGCCGGAACGACCGGGGGTGGCCGGTGCTCGTCGGCTCCCCCGACCGGGCCGACACGGTGCTGGTGACGCCGATCATCCTCGGCGACTACCCGGTCATCGCGCCGGAAAGCGCGGGCGAGCTGTTCGACGGGACGGAGATCGACGAAATACTCACCCTGCGCACCATGGCGATGACCGACGAGGAGAAGCGCCAGGCCCGTGCGACCGACCCGCGCGCGAGCGAGCTGATCGACCGCGTCGACCACCTGCCGCCCGAGCTGCTGGAGCGCCTCCACGGCACCGTCCGCTACCTGCGCGGGGTGACCGCGAAGGAACCGCCGACCTGCACCGAGCCCAAGCCGGAGGCGCCGTGGTGGGATCCGGGCGCCGACGCCTCGGTGGACCCCGGCACCGATCACGTCACGGTCGGCGGGATCGAGGTGGCCGCGGGCGCCAAGGTCGTGCTCAGGCCGGGGCGGCGCCGATCGGACGCGCAGGACATGTTCCTCGACGGGAAGACGGCCACCGTACGGGCGGTACTGTCCGATGTGGATGGTGAAACGCATGTCGCGGTGACCGTCGACGACGACCCCGGCGCCGATCTGCAGGACGCGCAGGGCCGGTTCGCCTACTTCTCCCCCGACGAGGTCGAGCCGGTGCCCGGTGATCGGACATGACCGTCCTGGTGGCCGGTGTCGGCAACATCTTCCTCGGCGACGACGGGTTCGGCGCCGCGGTCGTGCGCCGCCTGTCCGAAGTGGACCTCGGCGACGACGTCGAGGTGGCCGACTACGGGATATCCGGCATGCACCTCGCCTACGACCTCACGGAGGCGGGCTACGACCTGACGATACTGGTCGACGCCGCCAGCCGCGGCGGCGAGCCGGGGACGGTGTACGTCATCGAACTCGACCCCGGCGAGCAGGACACCCGCGGGGGCGGCCCGCTCGACGCGCACGGGATGCGGCCCGACACCGTGCTGGCGCTGCTGCGCGTGCTCGGCGGCGACGCCGGGCGGGTGCTGCTCGTCGGCTGCGAACCGGCCGAGCTGGACGACCGCATCGGCCTGAGCCCGCCCGTCCACCGCGCCGTCGAAACTGCGGTGCGCGCGGTGACCGATCTCGTCGCGGCGCGGCGCGCCGGGCGCGAACCCGTCGGACCGATCGGAACGGAGGTGTGAGGTGGTCAAACGGTTCCTGGTGCTCGTGGGGCTGGCCTGGCTGGCCGCGCTCGTGGTCAAGACCGTCAAGCCCGACGTGGACCGCTACCTCAGGATCAGCCGGATGTGACCCGGCGAAGGCGATGTGCGGCACGAGGAGGTGCGCGGATGTGTCTCGGAATTCCCGGTGAGGTCATCGAAGTGCTCGAGGACCGCCCCGATCTGGCCAAAGTGGACGTGAGCGGGGTGAAGCGCAACATCAACATCGGCCTGCTGGAAGACGACCCGGTCGTGCCAGGCGACTGGATCCTGATCCACGTCGGCTTCGCCCTGTCCAAAATAGACGAAGCGGAGGCCAAGGCGGCACTCGACTTCCTGGAGAGCATCGGCAAGGCGTACGAGGACGAGATGGCGGCACTGCTCGACTCGCGGATCGAGTGACCCCGCCCCCGTGGCGGCCAACAGGACAGGAGTGAGCGATCCCATGCGGTTCGTCGACGAATTCCGAGATGCCGAGAAGGCGCGCGCGCTGTCGGCGAAGATCACCGGCCTGTGCGAGCCCGGCAGGCAGTACAAGTTCATGGAGGTGTGCGGCGGGCACACGCACACCATCTACAAGCACGGCCTCGAGGACTACCTGCCGGAGAACATCACGCTGGTGCACGGCCCCGGCTGCCCGGTGTGCGTGATCCCGATGGGCAGGGTCGACGACGCGATCCACATCGCGCGGCGCCCGGACGTGCTGATGACCTCCTTCGGCGACATGATGCGGGTGCCGGGCAGCGGCGGGAACTTCTTCGACTCCAACGCCGAGGGCACGAACATCCGCATGGTGTACTCCCCGCTGGACTCGCTCAAGATCGCCAAGCAGAACCCCGGGCTGAACGTGGTGTTCATGGCGATCGGGTTCGAAACCACGACCCCGTCGACCGCGATGACCGTCCTGCGCGCGGCGCAGGAGGGCCTGACGAACTTCTCCGTCTTCTGCAACCACGTGACGATCCTGCCCGCCATCAAGGCCATCCTCGACTCCCCCGACCTCCGCCTCGACGGGTTCATCGGGCCGGGGCACGTCTCGACCGTGATCGGCTGCGACCCGTACGAGTTCATCGCGCGCGACTACCGCAAACCCGTCGTGGTGGCCGGGTTCGAGCCGCTGGACATCCTGCAGTCGATCTACCTGCTGATGCTGCAGCTCCACGAAGGGCGCTGCGCGGTGGAGAACCAGTACTCGCGGGTGGTGCCGTGGGACGGCAACCTCGTCGCGCTGCGCACCATCACCGAGGTGATGGAGCTGCGGCCGTACTTCGAATGGCGCGGGCTCGGGTTCATTTCCCATTCGGCGATGCGGATGAAGGCGAAGTACGAGGCGTTCGACGCCGAGAAGATCTACTCCGTGCCCGGCGTCCGGGTGGCCGACCCCAAGGCGTGCCAGTGCGGTGAGGTGCTCAAGGGCGTGCTGAAACCGTGGGAGTGCAAGGTGTTCGGCACGGCGTGCACCCCGGAGACGCCGATCGGCACCTGCATGGTCTCGCCGGAAGGCGCCTGCGCGGCGTACTACAACTTCGGCCGGTTCTCCCGGAACCGGGTGCGGGAAGCGAGCACGGCATGAGCGCACTCGGACACCGCGCGCGACGGCCCGATCCGACGCCGGGTGAGCGCGAGCAGCAGGTGCTCGACCGGATCGACAAGGCGAGGCGGCGGCGGGCGAAGGTCACCGACGAGCGGATCACGCTTTCGCACGGCGCCGGCGGCAAGGCCACGCAGAGCCTGGTCGAAGCGATCTTCCTGGACGCGTTCCGCAACCCGCGCCTCGAACCGCTCGAAGACGCCGCGACGCTGTGCGTCGGCAGCACCAGGCTCGCGCTGACCACGGACTCGTTCGTGGTGTCGCCGCTGTTCTTCCCCGGCGGCGACATCGGCGACCTGGCGGTCAACGGCACGGTCAACGATCTCGCGGTCTCCGGCGCGACCCCGCTGTACCTGACCGCGGGGTTCATCCTGGAGGAGGGCTTCCCGGTCGCCGACCTCGAACGCGTGGTGGCGTCGATGCGCGCCGCGGCCGAGACCGCCGGGGTCGAGATCGTCACCGGGGACACCAAGGTCGTCCAGCGCGGCAAGGCGGACGGCTGCTACATCAACACGGCCGGGATCGGTGTCATCGACGCCGACGCGCCCGCGCTCGGCGTCGCCACCGCGCGTCCCGGCGACGCGGTGCTGGTGTCCGGGCCGATCGGCGAGCACGGTGTGACGATCATGCTGGCGCGCGGCGAACTCGACATCGACGCCGAGCTGGAATCGGACACGGCCGCGGTGCACGGCATGGTCGCGGACCTGCGCGCCGCGGCGCCGGGTGTGCGGGCGATGCGGGACGCGACCAGGGGCGGGGTGGCCACGATCCTCAACGAGGTCGCCAAGGCCGCCGACGTCGCCGTCGTGGTCGACGAGAAGGCGGTCCCGGTGAAGACGGAGGTGCGCGGCGCGTCCGAACTGCTCGGCATCGACCCGCTCTACGTCGCGTGCGAGGGCCGGATCGTGGTGATCGTCGACCCGGCCGAGGTGGCGGCCGCGCTGGCCGCGCTGCACCGGCATCCCCTCGGCGAGCAGGCCGCGGTGATCGGCAGGATCACCGAGGACCCGCCGGGACTGGTCCTGCTGAACACCACGTTCGGCGGCACCCGGATCGTCGACCTGCTCGTCGGCGACCCGCTGCCCCGGATCTGCTGAGCCGTGCACGAACTGTCGATCACCCAGAGCGTCGTCGACACGATCGCCGAGGCGACCGGTGGCGCGACCGTGCTCGAGGTCCGCCTGGAGATCGGCAGGCTCTCCGGCGTGGTACCGGACTCGGTCCGGTTCTGCTTCGAACTCGTCTGCGCCGGGACCGCGCTGGCCGGTGCGGACCTGGACATCGTCGAGCCGCCGGGGGTGATCCGCTGCCGCGACTGCGCGCGGGTGTCCGAACTCCCCGACGCGTTTCCGTTGTGCCCGTGCGGTTCCGCCGACGTCGAGGTCGTCGGCGGCCGTCAGCTGAAGATCAAGTCCGTGGAGGTGGCGTGAGCATGTGTGCGACTTGCGGCTGTTCGGAGGACGGTGACGGCGTGCGGGTGACCGGCCCCGGCGCGGTCCCCCACGAACACGAACACGACCACGAACACGGGCACGGCCATGGCCACGGGCACAGGCAGGGGCACGGCCACGGGCATGGCCACGGGCACGGCGATGAGCAGACCGGGCGGACGGTCGCGCTCGAACAGGACGTGCTGGCGAAGAACGACCTCCTTGCCGAGCGCAACCGCGGCTGGCTCGGCGGCCGGAACACGCTCGCGGTGAACGTGATGAGCTCACCCGGCTCGGGGAAGACGACGCTGCTGGAGCGCACGATCGCCGAGTTGGGCGCCGAGCACACCGTCTCGGTGGTCGAAGGCGATCAGGAAACCCGTTACGACGCGGACCGGATCCGCGCCGCGGGCGCCCGCGCGGTGCAGGTCAACACCGGCGCCGGGTGCCACCTCGACGCCGCCATGCTCGCCCGCGCGCTGACCGCGCTCGACCCGGCCCCCGGCTCGCTCGTGTTCGTCGAGAACGTCGGCAACCTGGTGTGCCCCGCGCTGTTCGACCTCGGTGAGGGACAGCGCGCGGTGGTGATGTCGGTGACCGAGGGCGATCGAAAGCCGCTGAAGTACCCGCACATGTTCCGCACCGCGGATCTGGTGCTGCTGAACAAGATCGACCTGCTGCCGCACGTGGACTTCGACGTCGATCGGTTCCTGCGCGACGCCCGCTCGGTCAACCCCGCGGTCGAGGTCCTGCGGGTCTCCGCCACCCGAGGGGACGGTATGGCGGCCTGGTACGGCTGGCTCTCCGCGCGCCTGCCGCGAACCGGCGCCGGTCAGGAACAACCGGCCACGGCGACCTGACCGAGGCTGACCCCGCCGTCGTTGGTGGGCACCCGCGAATGCGTGAGCACGTCGAACCCGGTGCGGGAAAGCAGATCGACCGTGCGCCGCAGCAGCAGGTCGTTCTGGAACACGCCACCGGACAACGCCACCTCGGCGAGCCCGGTGCGCTCGCGCAGCCGCCCGCACACCTCGGCCACCACCGCGGCCAGTCCATTGTGGAACCGCGCCGCGATCACCCCGGCGGCGATCCCGCGGCGCAGGTCCTCGACCGCTTCGCGGACCAGGTCGGTTCCCCGCACCACGAGCGGGTCGGCACCCTCGATCCGAGCGCGGTACGCACCACGCTCGGTGACTTCGGCGCACCGCTGGAGCTCGATCGCGGCCTGCCCCTCGTAGTTCGCGAGGTCCCGCACGCCGAGCAGCGCCGACACGGCGTCGAACAGCCTGCCCGCGCTGGAGGTCCTCGGCGCGTTCACCGCGCCCCGCGCCATGGCCACCACCGGATCCCAGTCCTTCGCGTGCCGCTCGCGAACTCCGAGGCCCATCGGCACGTCACCGTCGAACACAACGTCCACATAGGACGCCGCCATCCGCCACGGCTGCCGGATCGCCGCGGTGCCGCCGGGCATCCGGACGGGTTCCAGGTACGCGGCGCGGTGGAACCCGGCGAGATCGGCCACCAGGAACTCGCCACCCCAGATCGTGCCGTCGGTGCCGTAGCCGAGCCCGTCGAAGGCGACCCCGAGCACCGGCCCGGCGACGCCGTTGTCGGCGAGGCAGGCCGCGATGTGCGCGTGGTGGTGCTGCACGCCGACGAGCGCGACCCCGGTCCGCTCCAGCGCGTACTTGGTCGAGAGGTACTCGGGGTGCAGATCGTGCGCGACGATCGCGGGCGTGATGTCGAACAACCGTCCGAAGTGGTCGATGCCCTCGGTGAACGACCTCAGGGTCTCGTAGTTCTCCAGGTCGCCGATGTGGTGCGAGACGAACGCGTGGCGCCCCTTGGCAAGGCAGAACGTGTTCTTCAGCTCGGCGCCGCAGCCGAGCACCGGCACCGGCACGCCCTTCGCGAGGGACACCGGTTCCGGCACGTACCCGCGCGACCGGCGCACGAGCGAAGGCCTGCCGAGCGACACCGTCACCACCGAGTCGTCGGTGCGCGTGCGGATCGGGCGGTCGTGGGTCAGGAACGCGTCCGCGATCCCGCTCAGGCGCGCCATCGCGTCCTCGTCGCGGTAGGCGATCGGTTCATCGGAGACGTTGCCGCTGGTGAGCACCAGCGGTTTCGCGCACGCGCGGGAGAGCAGGTGGTGCAACGGCGTGTAGGGCAACAGGATGCCGAGCCGGTCGGCGCCGGGGGCGACCGCGGCAGCCACGGCGGCGCCCGGCAGCCGGTCGAGCAGCACGATGGGCCGACGCGTGCCGGTGAGCAGTCCCGCGCCGACGTCGTCGAGGCGCACCAGCTCGGCCGCCTGCTCCACAGTGGACACCAGGACCGCGAACGGCTTGTCCTCGCGGTGCTTGCGCGCCCGCAGTGCCGCCGTCGCGGTGTCCGAGGTGGCATCGGCGGCGAGGTGGTATCCGCCGAGCCCCTTCACCGCCAGCACCGCGCCCGCCGCCACCAGCTCGGCCGCCTCGGCCACGACGTCACCGGGAACCGCGGTGCCGTCCGCGGTCCGCAGCGACAGCCGGGGACCGCACCGGGGGCAGCACACCGGCTGCGCGTGGAACCGGCGATCGGCGGGGTCGCGGTACTCGGCGGCGCAGTCCACGCACATCGCGAACCCGGCCATCGTGGTGGCCGCCCTGTCGTAGGGCACGCCGGTGACGATCGTGAACCGCGGGCCGCAGTTCGTGCAGTTGAGGAACGCGTAGCGGTAGCGGCGGTCGGCGGGGTCGAACAGCTCCCGCAGGCAGTCCGCGCACGTCGCGCTGTCGGCGGGGACGAGGGTGTCGGGCCTGCCGGAACCGTCGCTGCGCGCGATCACGAACTCGCGCACGCCACGCGGCGCGGCCACGGTCACCACCAGCCGCTCGATTCCGGCGAGCGGTGGCGCCTGCTCCCTCAGCGCGACGAGGAAGTCGTCGACACGCGCGGACGCGCCCTCCACTTCGACGAACACGCCCGCGGCGTCGTTGCCGACCCGCCCGCCGAGCCCGAAGCGGTTCGCGAGACCGTGGACGAACGGCCGGAACCCCACGCCCTGCACAACCCCTTCGACCCGTACCTCTTTGCGCACGTGGCCGCTCATCGTCCCAGTATCCGCCCGTCACGGCGAAACCGGAACGCGCCGATCAGGCGGCGGGCACCGGCTTCTCCGGCGCGAGCGAGTTGCCTGCCGGGATCCGCCCGCAGTCGGACGGGGCCGCCTTCCCGGCGAACCGGTCGCCGAGCCAGCCGATCGCGGTGGGCACCCACGGCACGGCCGCGCCGACGTGGCTGAGCAGGTCGTACTGGGTGTACTTGATGGACTTGTTGCCCTCGGCGCAGTACTGCCTTGCCAGCGCCCGCACGTCACCCGCGACCATCACCCCGTCACCGGTCCCGATGCCGGGCGGGTTGGCGAAGGTGCCTTCCAGCACGCCGCCGTTGCCCTGCGCGAGGTAGCCGGGCGCGGTCGGCGTGGCCGCCTGGCCGATGTTGATCCGGTTCACCGCGTCGACGAACTCCGGCACCGAGTTCGGGTCGGCGTACTCGGGCTTCACGACCTGCTTCCAGGTCAGCCCGGGGTACTAGGCCAGCACGTTGACGATCGAGGCCTTCTTCAGCTTCTCGACCAGTTTGAGGCCGTAGTCGTTGAGGTACCGCGAAAAGTCGATGCCGTAGGAGCGGGCGACGCCGATCACGCCATCGGCATGATGCCCGCCCAGACCCCGCTGCCGCTGCCGTACTTGAGGTTGTGCGCGGGGGCGACGAGGACACCGCCCTCGGCGAACCCGACCAGGTTCTTGTCGACCTCGGGCGCGTAGTAGCTGTAGAAGGGGTCGGGGGCGGACCGCGTGGCCGCCGTGGCGGCAGGGGCACCGGCGAGGACAAGGGTGGCGGCGAAGACCGCGGTCAGCGCGCGACGGGCGTTCTTGAACATCGACTCCCCAAGGGGCTCGAGGTGGTTCACACGGGCTGACCCGAAGGCGCGTCACCCTCATGTACTGGACAGCATCATCATAAACGAGTGTCCGGCGCTTCGGTCACGCAGGATCGCGACACCGGCACCGTCGGGGTCGTCGCAGCGGGCCACGCGACCGGTCATCGCCGTCGTCAGCGCCAGGGTGGCCCCGGAGACGAGCGCGCCGGACCCGATCGTGAAGGGCCCCGTCCGTCGCGACGAGCCGGAGGCCGCGGATCCGCCGCACACGCCCCCAAGGCGTCCATCAGGGCATCAGGGCATCAGCCTCGCGACACCGCGCGCCCGCGACGGCCATCGGCACCAGCCGACGAAACAGGTCAGCTCTTCTACACCCGTCGTCCTCCCGTCGCCGGAACGCACCGAGGTCGCCGTCAGGCGTACACCTCGGTCAGCCAGTCCCGCCACGGCTCCTCCGCGGCGTTCGCGCCCGGCGCGAAGAGGTGGCGGCCGACGGCGATCGGCCACCCGAACGCGTTGCGCCCGAAGAACCGGTACAGGGCGTCCTCGGTCCGGACGCCGAGGAAGTTCGGCGTGCAGTAGTCGACGGTGCCGGTGACACCCCGTGCCAGGTGGACGGCATCACCGACCGCCACGTTCCCGGGAACGCCCAGCGCCGCCTTGAGCTTCGCGAAACCGCCGGGCCGTGACGAAGCGGCGGGCGCGTCGGTGCTCGCGTAAACCGCTTCGCGACCCCGGAAGTGCGCCAGGTATTCACCGAGCGAGTGGTAGTAGAGCGCGGTGTGCTGCCGGCACGCGTCGTAGCTGTTCTCCCAGTTCTCGAAGAAGACCCCGTTGTGGGTGAACCGGAGGAACGTGCCGTCGTCGCGTTCTTCGAGTGCGTAGTCGAGGTTGTTGAACCACCCGTCCGGCGCTTCGCACCGGGTGGCGAAATGCCTGCCGGGCTCCCACGCGGTGACGGTGCCGCCGTAGTGGGTCAGGCCCTTCTCGGTCCCGCCGAGCCGGGGCTCGTAGGCGATCGGCCACGACCACGCCGCCGTGGCCGTGGTGATCGCGGTCCACGCCTGTGCGGGCGTCGCGGGCAGGACGCCCTCGAAGCCGACTTCGAATTCCTTGCTCATTTCGTGCTCCTGTCTCGTTCGCGACCTGACGGGAACGAGCCTCGCGGTCCGCGAGGCGAAACGGAAAGGCCGGTCGTGCATGACCGCGATGCGCGCCGCGCATCACCTTCCGGCCGGTGGTGCGCCAGACTGGGCGCATGAGTGACGACGGGACGGTAGTGCCCCTCGCGCAGGCGCCGGACGCGATCGAGCTGCGGCACCTGCGCGCGTTCGTCGCGGTCGCCGGTGAGCTCAACTTCAGCCGCGCCGCGCAAGGCCTGTTCCTTTCGCAGCCGGCGTTGAGCCGCCAGATCCGGCACCTCGAACGGCTCATCGGGTGCGATCTGTTCCGCCGGTCCACCCAGCGCGTGGAACTCACCCTCGCCGGCGAGTCGCTGCTGGCCCGCGCCAGGCCGCTGCTCGCCGACCTGGACAACGCGATCACGACCACCCGGTCCGTCGGGGGCGAGCTGGACGGCCGCATGGCCCGCCTGTGGGCACCGTGGACGAACGCCTCCGAGCACACCGGCGACCTCGAGACCGTCCGCGCCGCCACCGAGGAGCTGCACGGCCGGTTCGCCCCGCCGGACGGGGTCGTGACGGCCCCGGTACTCGCCGGCGGGACGCCCGCGCTCCGGTTGACGCCCGCGACTGTCCAGGACGGGCCACCCGCCGCGATCCTGTACGTGCACGGGGGCGGTCACGTCGCCGGGTCCGCCTTCGGCTACCGGCACCTCGCGGGTGCGATCGCCGCCGCCGCACGGACACCCGCGCTCGTCGTGGACTACCGGCTGGCGCCGGAGCACCCCTACCCCACCGGCCTGCACGACGTGCTCGCCGCCTACCGGTGGCTGCTCGGCACCGGTACCGCACCGGACCGGATCACCGTCACCGGGGACTCCTCGGGGGCGGGGCTGGTCCTGTCGCTGTTGCTCGCGCTGCGCGCGGAGGACCTGCCGCAGCCCGCGGGCGCCGCACTGATGTGCCCGTGGGTCGACCTCACCGGGAAAGCACAACAGCCGCCATCGGAGTCGCCGATCCTGTTCCGGCCGGAAGCCGCCCGGCGCTACGCCGAGGCCTACCTCGACGGCCACCCCGAGGACGACCCGCTCGTGGATCCCTTGCACACCGGCCTGTCCGGCCTTCCCCCGCTGCTCATCCACGCCGCGTCCGGCGACTCCGTCCGGCACGAAGCGCAACTGCTCGCCGAGCACGCCGGCGCCTGCGGGGTCGAGGTGGCCACCACGGTCTACCCCGTCGCCACCCACACCTTCCACCTCTTCTGGTCGTTCCTGCCCGAGGCGGCGGCCGCGGTGGACCAGATCGGCCAGTTCATCAGGGACCGCATCTCGGCGACGGCCGCGACCGACCGCGCGGCGGAGGCCTGAATCGAGCCGCTGACGGCGAATTCGCATGCGGCGTAACGACTTCTGCGCCGCACGGCCGCGGGATCGCGAGGCCGGGTACACCCAACCCGGCGAACGGTGAGGAAAAAACCGGCACCGCAACCCCAATGGCCCTGTTTCAGCGGGTACTCATCCGGGTACAGACGGTATCGGAGCTGGTCCCCCACCGACCCGAAGCGAGGCCGCCATGGCACCTGTTTCAAGCACCACCGGCACTTCGCCCGTGACCGCGTCGGCTCACCTGTCGGGCCGGTTCGCGTCCTCCGCGGCCCGCACCGCGGTCAAAGCCGTGCTCACCGGCGCCGCGCCGGGAGACGTGCGCGCGGCCACGATGCTGGTCGAAGAGCTGATCACCGACGCACGGCGCGGCGGCGCGACGCTGCGATCGGTCGAACTGGCCCGCGCCACGAGCCCGCCGTGCCTGCGCGTGCTCGTCCAGCGTACCGAGACGGGCACGGCGACCGGGGCGGCACTGACCCCGGAGAGCGCCGACGGCCGGTTCGTCGTCGAGGAGATCGCGACCGCGTGGGGCACCCAGACCTACCGGGACACGACCACCACCTGGGCGGCGCTGAACCTCGGCCACCGCGGGAAATGACGCCGGTCAGGCCCGGGCGGTGGTGCGCCCGCGAAGGCGCCGCACGACGGAACCGAGACCGGACGGCTTCCGGCTCGGCGTGGGCAGCAGGCCCGCGACGGCGTCCTCGATCAGCGTGCCGACGGTCTCCTCCGCGCACGCCTGGTTCGCGCCGATGCCCCCGGAAGGCCCGCGCTTGATCCAGCCGACGACATAGGTCCCCTGCCGTCCTTCGACGCGTCCGCCGGAGTTCGGGATGGTCCCGGTCCCTTCGTCGAAGGGAAGGCCGGGCACCGGTGTGCCGCGGTACCCCACCGCGCGGACGAGGAGCCCCGCCGCGATCTCGGTTTCCCCGCCGGGCCCGCTGACCCGCAGCCCGCGAACCTGGCCGTCACCGAGGACTTCCAGCGGCGAGGAGTGGAACCGGAGCACGATGCGCCGTGATCCGTGCGCGGGCGGCGCGGACCAGTCGACGGCCTCGTGCCGTACGTCGCGGAGCAGCTCCGCCTTGCCGCCCGCGTCCTCGGCCCGCGTCCCGTCGTGCGCGTCCACCACCAGTTCGACGCCATCCCGCGCGGTCAGCGCGAGCAGTTCCGGGCTGGTGTAGGCGGCGGATTCCGGCCCGCGGCGGCCGAGCACGACGACCTCGCGGACCTTGCCGGCACGGAGCCCGGCCAGCGCGTGCGACGAGATCGAGGTGTCCGCCAGCGAGTCCGGGTCCGCGGTCAGGATCCTGGCCACGTCCAGCGCGACGTTTCCGTTGCCCACCACCACGACGCGCTCGGCGGACAGGTCGACCGCGTCCGCCGCGACGTCGGGGTGGCCGTTGTACCAGGCCACCACGGTCGTGGCCGCGACGCTGCCTGCCAGGTCCTCGCCGGGAATGCCGAGCCGCCGCGCCGACGAGGCGCCGACGGCGTAGATGACGGCGTCGTGCCGCGCGCCCAGCTCGTCTGCGGTGAGGTCCTCACCGATCTCGACGCCGAGGCGCATGCGGAGCCGGGGATGGCTGTAGAAGCGCGCGAACGTCTCGCTGATCTTCTTGGTGGACGGGTGATCGGGCGCCACGCCGTACCGGACCAGGCCGCCGGCGACCGGCAGGCGGTCGACGAGGGTGAGGTTCGCGTTGGTGTGCAGCAACAGGTCCTTCACCGCGTACATCCCGGCGGGGCCGGTCCCCACCACCGCGATGTCCAGCGGCGCGAAGTCGCTCGGGATGACGCGGGTGAACACCGGCTGGTCCCACGCGTGGAAGTTCGGCGCCACTTCGGCTTTCGCGGGCTCCCGGTCCTGGTAGTAGTCCGCGTTGATCCCGGCGTACGCCTTGAGCTGCCCGGTCAGCTCGTCCACCGGGAAGATCGCGTCGACGGGGCACGCGTCCGCGCAGGCGCCGCAGTCGATGCAGGCGCCGGGATCGACGTAGAGCATTTCGGCGGTGTCGAAACCCGGCTCACCCGGTGTGGGGTGGATGCAGTTGACCGGGCAGACCGCGACGCAGGACGCGTCGTTGCAACAGGTTTGGGTGATCGCGAACGCCATCGGTGCTCAGATCAGGTTGGCGCGCTTGTACACGCGGGCCGAAACCTTCGTGAGCAGCCCGACCGAGTCGAGGAACTCCATCAGTCCCGCGCAGCTCGACCTCAGCATCGACTTGTGGTGCTCGTTGCGCTTCGCCTCGCGCAGCGCGCGCTTCTTGTCGAGCCCCGCGTTGGCGTAGACGCTCCGGTTCACCATGCTGGTGACGATCGCGTAGGACGCGATGGACACCACCAGCGCGTTGATCTGCTTGCGGAGCCAGCCCGCACCGGCGAGCCGCTCCTTGGTCTCCTCGCGGGCGAACTTCATGTGCCGCGACTCTTCGACGACGTGGATGTTGTTGATGGTCCGCACGAACGGGGCCACCCGCTCGTCCCGCATCCAGTCCCGCTGCATCACGTCGAGGACCTCTTCGGCGACGAGGATCGCCGCGTAGGCGGCTTCGCCGAAGGCCACCGTCTTGAACACGCGGCCGAGTTCGACGACCACGCGCCGCGGGCGGTAGGCGGGTGCGCGCAGCTTCGCGGCGCCGCGGGCGAACATGATGGAATGCCGGCATTCGTCGGCGATCTCGGTCAGCGCCCACTGGAAGGCGGGATCGGTCGGGTCCTTCGCGTAGAAGTCGCGGAGCACCATCTGCTGCAGGATCATCTCGAACCAGATGCCAGTGCTCGCCACCGAAGCGGCTTCCTGGCGGGTCAGCTCGCGTTGCTGGTCCAAGGTCATGTCGCCCCAGTAGGACGTGCCGTAGAGGGTGCTCCACTCGGGGCTGGCGCCGTGATCGCCGGTGTCGAGCGGCGTCTCCCAGTCGACTTCTTCGACGGGGTCGTACGACAGCGTCTCCGATGAATCCAGCAGCCTCCGCGCCATCACGTCGCGGTCGGACTGCTCGGCGTCCACCGGGATCCGGGTGTCGGTG
The DNA here is from genome assembly GCF_039529815.1 of Amycolatopsis minnesotensis. Taxonomy (NCBI): domain Bacteria; kingdom Bacillati; phylum Actinomycetota; class Actinomycetes; order Pseudonocardiales; family Pseudonocardiaceae; genus Amycolatopsis; species Amycolatopsis minnesotensis. The sequence goes on from NZ_BAAANN010000010.1 coordinate 169,369, forward strand.
CCGGCCATGGAATGCTCCCTGGAGACGTAGACCTGTTCCTGTTACCAGGATTTACTGTTACCTAAGGTAACACCCAGAGCCGAGGTGGCGAATCCTGAAGGGCGAGATGTGACCCAGGGCACATTTCACTCACTCACCCGCACACTGGGCGAAGCGCGGCGAGCGGTCGTCGAGCAGGGCACGGGCGGCAGCTCGCGGTTGGCTTCGGCCAGCCGCGCCGCGACGGCCCAGCAGGGCCCGCACGCCGCGATATGGGCGGCGATCAGCCCGGCCTGCCGCCGCGGCACCGCCCCGCGCGCCCACGAGCCCATCCGCCGCCGCGGCTCGAGGCAGCAGGGCGTCGCGGCCGGAGGCACCTGCGCCTGCAAGTACGCCTGACGGAGCCCTTCGCGCGCCCGCAGAGCCAGCACGGCGACCCCGTTCGGCGAGATGCCCAGCAACGGCGCCACCTCTCGCGGCGAATCGCCCTCGGCGACGGTCCGCCACAGCACCGTCCGCCAGCGCCCCGGCAGCGCGCAGTAGGCGGCCCACGCAAGCTGCTCGTTCCACCGCCGGAGCGCGAGTTCCTCTCCCCCGGCGACCTGCGCGTGCCCGTCCGGTTCCGGCACCTCCCCGCACAGCTCGACCCGGCGCCTGCCTCGGCCCCAGGTTGCCGCCAGGTTCCGCATCGTGACCACCAGGTACGGCCGGAGGCTCTCCCGCGGACCGCCGCCGCCGCGCACGACGTCCAGCACGCGCACGAACGCCTCCGCCGTCAGGTCCTCGCGATCGGCAGGCTGGCTCAGCCACCCCGCGGCCACCCGCCGAAGCGGCTCGGCGTGCTTGCGGAACAACACGTCCCACGCGCCGAGGTCCCCGGCGCGGACGGCGTCGAGCAGCACCGCCTCCGACGAACCGTCCTTGACGGAATCCCACATCGCGCACTCCAGGATCGGGCACTCGGTTCCGGTCACCCCGGCCCACCGGTCCGGCAACGGAACAAGGAGAGCACTTTCCGTGACAGGGCAAGACCCAGAGTAACGAGCACAGTAGTGTACCCGTTACTTGGCTCCCGATACACTTCCCGGTGATGACGTCCTCAGGCAGCACGCGCAGGACGGACGGCCGCGCGGCACGCTGGGCGGGGCAGCGCGACCGCCGCCGCCGCGAGTTCGTCGATGCCGCGCTGCGCGCGATCGCCAGGTACGGCCCCGAAGTGACCACCGAGCAGATCGCCGACGAAGCGGGCGTGGTCCGCACGAGGGTGTACAAGCACTTCGACGACACCGCCGACCTGCAACGCACCATCGCCGACCGCGCGGCGGACCTGATCACCGCCGAGCTCACCCCGCTGTGGGACCCGGGCGCGACCCCGATGCAGATGATCACCACGGCGGTCGGCGCGCACACCGGCTGGCTCGCCGAGCACGGCAACCTCTACCGCTACCTGACCCGGCACTCCCAGTCGGGCAGGCGCGACGGCCGCGACGCCGTCACCGACGTCAAGACGACCATCGCGCGGCAGCTCACCCTGCTGCTCGAGTACTACCTGACCGCCTTCGAACTGGACTCCCGGATCGCGGACGCGCTCGCCTTCGGCCTCGTCGGGCTCGTCGACTCCACCACCGGGCGCTGGCTGGAAAATCCCCAGGAGATCGACCGCGCCGAACTCGCCGGACTGCTCGCGCACTGGATCTGGCGGATCCTCGACGACACCCTCCGCGCCGGCGGCGTCGAACTCGACCCGCACATCCGCCTCACCGACCAGGCGCCGTCCCCCGTCCCGCCGCCCGACACCGGAACGGGAGACGTCCCAGGCGGCACGGCGAACTGAGCGACTCGCCCGCGGTATGTCCTCAGTGGACTGCCGGCGCCTGCCGGGTCCGCGTTCAGGAATCGACGACGGCGGCGACGGCTTCGATCTCCACGAGCTGATCGTCGTAGCCGAGCACGGTGACGCCCAGCAACGTGCTCGGGACGTCGTGGTCGCCGAAGGCGTCGCGGACCACCTCCCACGCGGCCACCAGGTCGGCCTGGCTGGCCGACGCGACGAGCACCCTCGTACTGATGACGTCCGGCAGCGCGGCACCGGCCTCGGACAACGCGATCCGCAGGTTCTCGACGGCTTTCGCGGCCTGGCCGGGGTAGTCCCCGATCGCCGCCGTGGACCCGTCCGCGTTCAACGGGCAGGAACCGGCGAGGAAGATCAGCCGCGCGCCGGGAGGGACCGTGGCCGCGTAGGCGTACTCGGCGACGTCGGACAGGGCGGAGGAGCGGATCAGCGTGATGCCACGGGCCATGGCGCCATCCTGGCAAAGATCGCCTCGGCGCGCCCCTGATTACGGGGCACCGGGTCAGCGCACGCGCTCGGAGTTGCGGTGGCGTCCGCGGGTGGCCCGCGAGTGCCTGCCGCGCCGCGACCGCTCGGATCCGCCGTCCGGGGTGAGGTTGGGATGGAGTTCGGCGAACTCGTAGGCGGTGATGCCCATCGTCACCAGGTACTTGATTCCCCCGAGCAGCAGTTCGGTGTCGCGCAGGCGGCCTTCTTCGCGGAAGCCGAGCCCGCCGTGCAGCGACAGCGACGCTAGATTGCCGCCGTAGATGCTGACCTCGCACTTGCGGTAGCGGCGCTCGGCGAACATGAACGAGAGCAGCACGATGATGGCGTCGCCCGCGTACCCGCACCGCCGGTGCCGCGCCCCGATCCCGACGCCGTAGCTGAACACGTCGGCGGACTGGTCCGCCTCGGTGACGCACAGCGACCCGACCAGCATCCGGCCGCCGCGCAGCGTCTCGATCGCGAACTGGCGGGTGTCCCCCGAGTCCGCGCCCGAGCGGTGCGCCGCCCAGTGCCGGTAGCCGCCCACCTGGGGAGTCTCCTCGCGCGCCGCGTCGCGGTCGAAGCCGGTCAGCGTCCGGTGGTCGACCGGCTCGACCTCGCGCAACCGGACCTTCCGGCCCGCCCAGCCCGGCGAATTCGCCGGAACCGGACCGGGGAGACCCGTCAGTACTGGGCGGAGCGGCTGAGTCATCATCGCCAGCGACGATATCGGGCCGGGCACCCGCCTGTGCAGAGGTATGGCCCTTCCGTCCGCCGAACGGGCGTCCCGGTGCGCTCGGCGTGACGACACCCCGGCGTCCGCGCCTCCGCGGCGGGCTTCACCGTCCGCCGCACCACGCCAGCCCGGCCCGGCCACGCACCGGGACGACCGCGCGTCCCGCCGGGCCGGGGACCGGCTCCCGCGAAGTCCGATATGGACTGTCCAAACGCGACCGAAATCGGCGGACTACGCCGGCGTCATGACCGCTGACCTCGCCGGACGGGAACGGGCGTCCCGGCTCGCCCTGTTGCCGATCACGCCACCACGTGGGACGCTGGGGTCAGCAAAGCGGTGACACCCGAGACCCCGGTGCCCTGTCCGACACAACCGGGAAAGCAGTGGCCCCGCATGACTTCGTTCGGTGTTTCCCCTCCGAAACCCGTCACCCCCGACCACGACTACGCGGAGCTGTCCCGGCTCGTCCGGGCCTCGGGCCTGCTGCGCCGCCGACACCGCTACTACGCGGTCAAGATCACGCTCAACGTCCTGGCCTTCGCCGGCGGCTGGGTCGGCTTCGCCTTCATCGGCGACTCGTGGTGGCAGCTCTTCCTCGCGGCCTTCTTCGCGTTCATGTTCGCCCAGCTGGCCTTCATCGGCCACGACGCGGGTCACCGGCAGATCTTCCGCACCGGCAGGGCCAACGACGTGATCGGCTTCTGGCACGGCGGGATGGTCGGGCTCAGCTACGGCTGGTGGATCGACCAGCACACGCGGCACCACGCCAACCCGAACCACGAACAGGACGATCCGGACCTGGACATCCCCGCGCTGGCCTTCACCGGCGCGCAGGGTGACGCGAAACGCGGTTTCCTGCGCTGGATGGCCAAGTACCAGGCGTTCCTGTTCTTCCCCCTGCTCCTGCTGGAGGGGTTCAGCCTGCACGTGGCGAGCGTGCAGACCCTGCGGCGCACCGGGCTGCGGGCGCGCAAGACCGAGGCCCTGCTGCTCGTCGCGCACTTCGCGGTGTACCTCACCGCGGTGTTCCTGGTGCTCTCACCGCTCACCGCCGTGGTGTTCATCCTGGCGCACCAGTGCCTCTGGGGCGTCTACATGGGATGTTCCTTCGCGCCGGGCCACAAGGGCATGCCGACGATGACCGGGCAGTCCCTCGACTTCCTGCGCAAGCAGGTGCTGACCTCCCGCAACGTCCGCGGGGGCACCTGGGTGGACTTCACGCTCGGCGGGCTCAACTACCAGATCGAGCACCACCTGTTCCCCAGCATGCCGAGGCCGAACCTGCGCCGCGCGCAGCCGATCGTGCGGGAGTTCTGCGCACGGCACGACATCGAGTACACCCAGTGCGGCTGGCTGCGCACCTACGGGTACGTCCTGCAGCACCTGCACGCGATCGGCGCCCCCCTGCGCGCCGCGAGCCGGGAACCGGCGGTTCCCTGAGCGCGCACCTGCAAATACATACGATCGGCCGTATTGTCTTTCCGAGGCCGTGCGGCCCGGTCCTTCCGGACTATCACGTCATTTTGGATGACGCCGCGCACCCACGACGGCGCGCTGGCGCACCTGACCCACGGCGGCCGCTGGCGCACCCCGCCCGAACTCGCTGACCCCGGCCGGAAGTCCACTGTGGACCTGGTACGGCCGCGCGCGCCTCGGTTACACTCGTGAGGACGCGGCGGTGGGGCTCGCCGCTCCGGGAAACCGGGAGAACCGGGAGAACCGGGAGAACCGCAGCCTTGCGCCGCCAACGGTCCCTGCTTGACCAGTATCGTCCCGGGTCCAAGTAGGAGGTACCTGTGCGCGGCGTTGTACTGCTCGTGATCGCGCTCGGCGGCGGGCTGGGCGCGATCGCCCGCTACGGTCTCGCCGAGCTGCTCCCCGCCGGGCCGGGGCAGTTCCCGGTGGCCACCTTCCTCACCAATGTCGCGGGCTGCTTCCTGATCGGCGTCCTGATGGTCCTGATCACCGAGACCTTCTCGGCGCACCCCCTCGTGCGCCCGTTCCTCGGAGTCGGCTTCCTCGGCGGTTTCACCACTTTCTCCACCTACGCCGTCGAAACGCGCGGGCTGCTGGCATCCGGCGGTCCCGGCCTCGCCGTCGGCTACCTGGCGGGCACCCTGGTGTGCGCGATGTTCGCGGTCATCGGCGGGGTCTGGCTCACCAGGACGGTGACGGGCGGGCGGGAAGCCGTGCGCCGCCAAGAGGGAGCGCGCTCATGACGGTCGCGCTCGTCTTCGCGGGCGCGATGGCCGGCGCGCCGCTGCGCTACCTCACCGACCGCGCCGTGCGAAACCGCCACGACGCCCTGTTCCCCTGGGGCACCTTCAGCGTCAACCTGATCGGGTGCCTGATCCTCGGCGGGCTGGCCGGTGCGGGCATGGCGGTACCCGCGCCGCTTTCCGCACTGCTCGGCACCGGGTTCTGCGGTGCGCTCACCACCTACAGCACGTTCAGCTACGAGACGCTTCAGCTCTTCGAGCGGCGCGCCTACCGCTACGCCGCGTTGAACGTCGTCACCACCGTCGTCGCGTGCCTCGGCGCCGCGTTGCTCGGCTACGCCGCCGTCCACGCGCTCGTCGGCTGAGAAGGGTGTGAACCGCACCGCCGCCGGGTATGCCAGGTGAGCGATCGGCACGGCAGGCTACGCCGGGTACCGACCGCTAGGTGGCTTGCGCGGTGGTAGCCCCGCCTTCAGCAGCGCAGGGTCGGCGCCCGGTCACCGTCCTCATAAGCTCGCGCGATGGGGGTCGAAACCGATCTTTCCCTGCCCGGCGGGCGGACACCGCACGTCTACGACACCGGGGGTGACGGCGGGCCCGCGATCTTCTGGCACCACGGCACGCCGAACACCGGCGCGCCACCGGAGCCCCTCTTCCCGGCGCCCGCGCGGCACGGTACCCGTCGGCGGAGCTGCGGACCTACCCCCGGTGAGGGGCACATTTCGGTGTTCGGCCACGGCGCGGAGGCACTGGACTGGCTCGGCGCGGACGCCTGATCCGCCATCGTGTGGCCCGCCTCACCACCGGCCATGATCAACCCGGCGCGCCGCCGCACGTCTACCACGGAAAAGGCCTCTGCCACCCGACAGCGGCCGCTGCCGGGTGATTGGGGTCGACGTGCACCGCCAGCCGAACAGCCCACCCGCACGCCGCCGGGCGAGGACGGCGGGCCGGGTCGCGGTCGGCCTGGTGTCCCTGCTGGTGCTCACGGCCACCGGGATCGCGTCGACGATGATGACGAGCCTGCTCACCGGCCTGCACACCTCGGACGCACTGGACGCAGGCGGCCCGAAGTCGGCGGACGGCGCGCTGAACATCCTGCTGATCGGGCTCGACTCCCGCAAGGACCAGGACGGCAACCAGCTGCCGAAGGAGATCCTCGACCAGCTCCACGCCGGGAACGGCACCGAGGGCGGCTACAACACGAACACGCTGATCCTGATCCACCTCCCGGCGGGCGGCGGCAGGGCGAGCGCGGTGTCCATCCCGAGGGACGACTACGTCGCGGTCAAGGGCATCCCCGGCTACACCCGCGCCAAGATCAAAGAGGCGTACGGGCTGGCGAAGTACTTCGCCGAACAGGGACTCGCGAAACAGGGCATCACCGGCGCCGAGCTGGAGACGAAGGGCCGCGAAGCGGGCCGGAAGGAAACGCTGGACACCGTCCGCGACTTCCTCGACCTGCCGATCGACCGGTTCGCCGAGGTCAACCTGGCCGGGTTCTACGACCTGGCGACGGCGCTCGGCGGGGTCGAGGTGTGCCTGAACCACCCCGTGCACGACGACTACTCCGGTGCCGACTTCCCCGCCGGGCACCAGACGCTGGACGGGTCGCAGGCGCTGTCGTTCGTGCGGCAGCGGCACGGCCTGGACAACGGCGACCTCGACCGCACCCACCGGCAGCAGGCGTTCCTCGCCTCGGCCACGCACAAGCTGCGCGACGCGGGCACGTTCACCGATCTCGGCAAGCTGCAGGACCTCATCGACACCGCGCGCAAGGACGTCGTGGTGTCGGCAGGCTGGGACGTGCTGTCCTTCGCCCAGCAGGCGCAGAGCCTGACCGGCGGCAACCTGGAATTCTCCACGCTGCCCGTCGAGGGCTTCGAGAAGGTGAACGGCCAGGAGGTCAACAAGGTCGACGTGGCGAAGGTCAGGGCCGCGGCGCGCACCGCGTTCGGGCTGACCCCGCCCGCACCGCCGATCCCGGAGGTGCGGGCGTCCTCGACGATCGACGTCCGCAACACGACGGGACGGACCGGGCTCGCGGCGGACGTGGCACAGGCGCTCGCACCCTTCGGCTTCCGCACCGGCGACGTGCGGAACCTCGCCGCCGGCACCTCGTCGATCGCCTACGGGCCCGGCGCCAAGGACGACGCGGGCACGGCCGCGTCACTGCTCGGCGGCCTCCCGGTCGGCCAGGACAGCCACCTGCCCCGGGGCCGCGTCCAGATCACGCTCGGCACCGGGTTCACCCTCCCCGCCGCGCTCGGGCCGCACGGCGCGGACACCCCGCCCGGCGCACCCGCTGGCTCCCCCGCACCGCCGTCACCACCATCGGCAGGCGCGCCGGGCGGAACCGTCGACGGCGGCGGCATCCCCTGCGTCAACTGATCGCGTTTCCGTTCACCGCAAGGAAGTTCAGGTGGCGTCCGGGTCGATCGGTGACCGTCCACTCCGGACTTCGCTGACGGGGCCGGGTGCCTCGGCCATCAGGTACCGGCCCAGCGCCGCCTTCGGGTCCAGGTCCCGCAGCGCCCGCAGGTCTTCCAGCGGTTTGCGCAGCTCCCCCAGTTCCGTGGCCAGCTCGGCGCGGACCTGCTCGCGCGCACCGGTGGCGAACTCGCGCGTCCTGCGCACCGCCTGCGCCAGCCAGTGCGCCGCTTCGGGCAGCCGTTCCGGCCCGAGGATGAACAACGCGGCGACCAGGAGGATCAGCAGATGCTCCACGCTGAGGCCGAACATGCCACCCCTCCCGATGAGCCCGATGCGTTCATCGTAAGGACTCCGCCCGGCGACGGTCCGTGCACGCGATCAACGTCACGCGGGGGCACCCCGAACGAGCGAAAAACAGCGGACGATTCCCCGCACGACGCCCGAAGCGGACCAACGCGGCGGCTCATCTCGCGTACCGTCGAGCGGGTCGTGCACGACCGTTCCGATTCCGGGAAAGCGGGCTATGCGGGCTGTTTCGCGTCGGTGGCTGCTCGGCAGCGCGGGAGCGCTGGCCGGCGGCGCGCTGCTGGGGTGCTCGGGCGAGCCGGGCCCGGGCGGTTCCGCGAGCGCCGGTGCCGCCGAGCCGCCTGCCCCGGTGGCGGTGGTCTACCGCGGGCCCGCGACGAACCGGGACTGCGCCGAGTCCGTCGCGAAGCTGCTCCGCGAATCGTCGTGGTCCTTCGAGGTCCGCTTCGCGGGCCCGCGTGAGCCGATCGAGGTCACCGCGGAAACGCTGCGCGGTGCGGCGCTCTACGCGCAGCCCGGCGGCGGCGGGCTCGCCGAGGCGTACCGGCACGTGCGCGGGTACGCCGGCGACATCCGGCGGTACGTGGCCGGCGGCGGGCGCTACCTCGGGTTCTGCCTCGGCGGCTACCTGGCGGGGAAGAGCCCCGGTTTCGGCCTGCTGACCGGAGACGCCGCGCGCTACATCGACTCCCCCGGCGCCACGGTCGAATCCGAGGACGACACGGTGGTCCCCGTCGACTGGCGTGGCCGCACCCGCTACCTGTACTTCCAGGACGGGCCGTACTTCACCGGCTCCCCCGGCGGCACCGTGCTCGCGAAGTACCCGAACGCGCTGACCGCCGCGGTGGTCGCGCCGCACGGCGCCGGACGGGTGGCCGTGGTGGGCCCGCACCCGGAAGCCACCGCCGACTGGTACGCCGACGCCGGTCTGCGCAATCCGGCCGGTGTCGACCCCGGTCCCGGTCACGATCTCGTCGACGCTCTGATGCGGGCCTGACACAACGGAAGAAGGCGCGGGCTACCGTCCGAAGTGGACTGATCCGAGCGCCGGCAGGGCCTACCCCTCGTTCATCGCGGCACGCGCGAGATCGGCGATCGACCGCCCCGCGGCGAGCAGCGGCTCCCCGCTCCTCGCCGCCCTGGCGAGCACGAACGCGCCTTCGAGCATGCTGATCATGGCGTACGCCAACGTCTTCGCCCGCTCCTCGTCGGGAACGAAGCGGCCGAACCACGCCGTCGCCCCGGCGATCCAGCCTGCGAAGACGTCCGCGGTGGCGGTGCGCAGTGTTTCGTTGGTACTCGCCACTTCCAGCGCGATGGTGGCGATCGGGCAGGCGTCCGCGTAATCGGTGGCCGCCAGTCGCTCGGCGGCCATCCGGAACGCGGAGTCGAGCGCCTCGAGCGGGTCGGGGACGCCGTTCAGCAGCGACAGCACAAGCTGTCCGTACTCGGGGCCGGAAACGCGGATGACGTCGTCGGCGAGCTGTTCCTTACCGCCGGGGAAGAAGTGGTAGATCGAGCCGAACGGCGCACGGGATTCGGCGGCGATCTGCTTGAGCCCCGTGCCGGTGTACCCCTGGCGGCGGAAGAGCTGCCCCGCGGCCTCCAGCACCCTCGTCCTGGTGTCCTGGCCACCGGCCTGCCCGCTCGCCACGTGTTCGCCTCCTCGACAACGCCCTGCCGGCACCCTACCCTAATTCAGTAGAACGATCTATCCAGTGGAGGCGTGATGCCGAGGATCGAACTGTCCGCGGGACCGATCGACTACGTCGACACCGGGGGCACCGGACCGGTGCTGGTGTTCACGCACGGCTTCCCGATGAACGAGTCGCAGTGGCGCAAGGTGCTGCCGCTGCTCCCCGGCTACCGCTGCGTGCTGCCGACGCTGCCGCTCGGCGCCCACCGGCAGCCGATGAAGGCCGACGCCGACCTTTCCCAGCGCGGGCAGGCGCTCCTGCTCGCGGAACTGCTGGAACGCCTCGGCCTGACCGACGTCACGCTGATCATGAACGACTGGGGCGGGCCGCAGTTCCTGATCTCCGAAGGCAGGGCGCAGCGGGTCGGCAGGCTCGTCATGGTGGCCTGCGAGGCCTTCGACAACTTCCCGCCGAAACCGGCGAGGCCGTTGGCGGCGCTGTGCCGGGTCCCCGGCGGCCCCTGGCTGTTGACCAAGCTCCTTGGCACGAAGCCGTTCCGCCACAAGTACGGCGAGCTGAGCAAGCACGGCATCCCCGGCGACGTGCTCGACGACTGGTTCGCCCCGGCTACGCGCAGCAAGGAGATCCGCCGCGACCTGGCCAAGTTCGCGACCTCGGCCCCTTCTCGCGCGGTGCTGCTCGACTGGAGCGAACGCCTGCGCGAGTTCGACCGGCCCGCGCTCGTCGTGTGGGCGGCCGACGACCGGATGATGCCGGCCGAGCACGGCCGCAGGCTGGCGGAGCTGCTGCCACTGGGCAGGCTTGTCGAGATCGCCGACACCTCGACGCTGATCCCGGAGGACCAGCCGCGAAACCTCGCCGACGCACTGGTGAAATTCCTCGCCGACACCGGAGCCGACTCCCCCGCCGGTTAGGAAACCCTTGTCCGCCAAGGGTTTTCTAACCGGCGAGCGGTCAGTCTTGCGGCAGGTCGCGCAGGATCGCCTCACCCTTGGTCAGCCAGGCGAACCCGAACGCCAGTACCGCGATCGCTTCCAGCCACAGCGCCGGGTGCAGGGACGCGACCTCCGCGGAGAGGAACGCGCCGCACACCACGATGAGCACGAGGCAGATGACGATCGTCCACCCGGTGAAGACGTAGACGAAGTTGCGCTGCGCCTTGCGCGCGGTCGGATCCGTCTTGTCCGTCCTGGTGAACAGGACCAGGCAGAAGAAGGCCAGCGCCAGGAAGAAGGTCGCGGCGAACACCAGGTGCAGCGTGCCGAGCAGCCGGTCCGTGCCGGTGGGGTCCGCGGGCGCGACCGGGCACACGGCGAGGCCGACGGCCGCGACGGCCGCGATGTCACCGGTGATCTCGTCGAGCCGGTCGTAGCCGCGGTAGGACAGGAGGAACACCCCGGTCGCCACCATGGCGCCGACGAAGACGTCCCGCATGTCCGTGTGGTAGTAGCCGCTGATCGAATTGAGCAGCCCGCCACCGTCGACGAGAACCTTCCCGAGCACGAGCACGAACGGCAGCGCGACGCCGATGACGCCGATCGCCCTGCGGAGGAAGAGGTACGAGTGGACGAGGGTGTCGTGCGGGCGTGCGGTCGCCTGGGTCATGACCACCTCCGGGGCAGCGCGGGGGGACCGTCTCCGTATCCATCGGCAGGTGGCCTCCCGGTGCTGAAGTCCCTTCAGGAAAACGAAAGCACATCGTGAGGTTCTCGTGAGCTGACGGCCATCCGGTCGCCTCGATCAGTCGCGGACGAGACCCTCGCGCGCGTCCTCTTCGGGGGCGTCCTCTTCGGGGGCGTCGGCGCTCTCGTCCGCCGGGGAGCGGCGAGCGCGGGCGTCGATCACCCGCAAGCCGGAGACCAGCCCGCTCAGGCCGCGGTGATCGCGGGGACGCCACATCAGCACGAAACTGGCGAAGATGAGCAAGGCCGCGGCGTAGTTCCAGCCGCACATCACGAGCGTGAAGTATCCCCCGGTGCCACCGGCGAACCGCAGCAGCAGCCGCCACGAACTCGGCGGGCCGCCGTCGGGGCCGACCGGGGCGAGCATCACGATCCGCTGCCCCATGGTCGCGCCGCGACCGGCCAGCGGCACGAACAGCAGGAGCGTGGCGATCGGGATCGCGTAGCCCAGCAGCCAGTCGAGATCCGGATCGGCATGGACCTCGGGGTGGTCGATCAGGGTCACGAGAACGCGCACGGCCATCAGCACGCCCGCGAACAGGGTCACGAAGAGCAGGTCGAGGAAGGATCCCAGCAACCGCCGCCGCATCGTGACCGGGCGCGGCTCGGTGGGGGCGAGCCGGACCCGCTGCCCCGGCACGAGGCGGAGTATCGGCGCCATCACCACGCCGACGACCGCGCCGGTGGTGTTCACCAGCAGGTCGTCCACGTCGAACAACCGGTACGAGCAGCCGAAGAGCCCCCAGACCCCGGTGAGCTGGGTGCATTCGATGAACAGGGACATGGCGAACCCCGCCGCCACCACGACCAGCGGCTTTCCCCGGAACAGGTGCCTGCCGAACATCCCGAGCGGCACGAACAGCGCGATGTTGAGCACCACCTGCTGCAGCGCGCTGTTGTCGAGCAGCGAGCGCGCACCGTCCGCTTCCTTGCCGATGTCGGCAAGGAACTGGAACGGCCGCAACTGCGGCTCGGTGGCGTGCCGCGCGCACCACTCGGGCGTGGTGTCGGGTACCGGCAGCAAGGTGTAGGTCCACAGCGCCAGCGCGTACACCAGGCACCCGAGCGCGAGCACCATGTGCCCGAGACCGAATTCCCCGCGGCGCCGGTAGCTCCAGGCGATGTACGGGACGGCCAGCAGCAGGGCGAGTACGCCACCACCGAGAAAGGCGATTATGGCAGGGGTTTCCCGGTCGATCATGTTGTCCGAGCCTACCGCGCCTGCGACGGGTGATCGGCACCGGAGCGGTTTTCCCCCCGCAATGCGGTGTGAACTGGGAAAAGCGCGCGGCGAACGGGCCGCCGACGGGCAGCCCGTTCGCCGGGAATTCATTTTCGCCGTCCTGGATCAGCCGGCTACTCGAAGGGCTCCGCCGCCGGGAGCGCCGTCACTCGACTGAGTGCGTCGCGGACACCGGCGGCGTCTCGGCCCGCGCCCGCGACGGGACCACCAGCGAACTCAGCGCGAACCGCCCCGGCCCGGTGAACACGATGAGCAGGAACGCCCAGCAGAACAGGACCGCGGGCTCGCCGCCGTTGCCGATGGGCAGCCACCCGTCGGGGAGGTGGGCGCTGAAGTAGGCGTAGGCCATGGAACCGGAGCAGATCAGCGCGGCGACCCGCGTCCCGATGCCGAGCAGGACGAGCGCACCGCCCACGAGCTGGATGAGCGCCGCCCACCAGCCCGGCCAGGTGCCGACGACCGCGGGGGCCTTGGCGCCGAGAACCCCGAACAGCGTCTTCAGGCCATGACAGGCGAACAGGAAGCCGACGACGATGCGAAAGAGTCCGAGCACGTGATCGCGGGCCGAGTCGAGCCGGTACATGATTCCTCCACAAAGGACGCTGTGTCCCGCCGGGCGGCACGACGAGACACCGAGCAGGAGCGGTGAGCACGTGACTTCTCCGCCGAGCCGACCGGGTGAACCAGAGAGCGTAGTGGTCCAGACCAGTCGACCGGTGCGGACCTTTATACCGGGATTGCGGCGACAGTACCACCTTCGAAGGTGGGTACCCGCCGATTTCGGGTGACTCCTTGAAATTCTCGTCGGATTATTGAGATTTCGCTACGGAGGGTGCTCACTGACCGTCCCGTCTTGCCGGGGTGTTACCGGTGGATTACCGCCGTGTTCGAAAAGCTCGCCACCGCACGAGAGCACCAAACCCGCTGGTGCGGGGCCGGGCGGCACAGTCGCCCAAATAGTTTCGATATGCAAGGAACGTTTCCTGCGGCCATCCGGCGCATCGTGGGAAACTGCCAGCCCTTGGCGCGCGCCACGTCGTTGGTAACCAACGCCGGTTTCCGCGGAACGAACCACGCAGCCCGATCACCGGAAAATGAATGATAATACGATACAATCGCGACACGGCATAAAATCTGTTGCCGCGCAAGCGGTCCCCCGGATTGGGAATTCACCACCGCACCCCGGCGAAGCCGCGCGGTCATCCCGGGACGGGGCTACCTCGGCACCGCGCCAGGCACCGAACCGGAGAAGGCGCGCCTAGGCGTCCAGGTCCACATCGGACAGCGGGATCGCCTGGCAGGTCAGGCAACTGCCCGCCACGTTGTCCACCGCGGACAGGTGGGTGATCTCACCGCGCCGCACTTCGACGCGGCAGGATTCGCACACCCCGGTGCGGCAGCCGCTGCCGAGCCGGATGCCCGCGGACTCGGCCGCGTCGAGCAGGGTGCCGGACTCGGGGGTCCACACGATCTCCCTGCCGGAGCGGGCGAATCGCACGGTGGCGGGCGCCAGGGTTTCCGGCACTTCCACCTCGGTGAAGAACTCCTCGCCGAAGACGTCGAACCGGTCGATGCCGCGCTCGGCGAGCTGGTCGGTCAGCTCCGCCATCATCGCCGCGGGCCCGCACAGGTAGACCAGCGGCCTGGTGGCGAGGAACTCGCCGTCGAGCGCGGCGGCGGTGAACCGGCCGGTGCGCGCGCCGGTCACGTGCCGGGTCAGCTCGACGCCGGGCAGGCGACCGGCCAGTTCGGCGAGGCGGTCCGCGATCGGGGTGTCCCCCTGCTCGGCGCGATGGGTGTAGACCACGCGTACCGCCGGCGGCACCGGCCTGCCCTCGGCAAGGGTCTCCAGGTACCCGAGGAACGGCGTGATCCCGATCCCGCCGCCGACGCAGAGCACGGTGCGGTTCCCGCCGACGGGCGGGGTGAACGTGCCGGTCGGCGCCTTCAGCTCCAGCACCGCCTCCCCCGCCGTGTGCAGGTGCGCCGACATCCGGCCGCCGATGTTCTTCACCGCGATGCGGAGGTCACCGGACCCGTTCGTCAACGAGTACGCGCGCTGGGTGCCGAGCTCCGGCGCCCTGACCGGCACGTTCTGACCGGGCCGGAACTCGGGCAGCGCGCCGCCGTCGGCAGGCCGCAGGGTCAGCGACAGCGCGCCGTTCTCCACCGGGGTCCGCCCGGTGACCACGAACGCCCGCCAGCCCGCCCAGTTGCCCGCCGAGGCCTCGGGGTCCCTGGCCAGGTCGCACGCGACCGCCCGCAACGGCACCGACCCGCTGATCGGATCGCGCCTGCGGTCGGACAGCGCGGCGTTGATGTTGCTGGTCCGCCGCCCCAGCGCGGCGAGGCCGGGCGTGGCGAGCGGGGCCTGGTCGTCCCACCAGCCGTGCTCGGCGATCACCACCCTGTGGTCGAGCGTGTCGTCCAGCCGCACGCGCAGCCGCGCCTCCCCGTCCGGCGTGCGGACGACCGCCCAGTCCCCTTCCGCGAGACCGCGCTCGGCCGCGAGCACCGGGCTGATGTCGATACCGGGATCGGGCGAACGGCGCCGCAGCGAAGCGAGCGAGCGCAGCGACGAGTGCGTGAAGTGGCCGTTCTTCGCGGTGGTCAGCACGTACGGGAACGCTTCGTCACCGGGCGCGATGCGATCCGGTTCGACGAAGGTGGGCAGCGCGGGCTGGCCGTGCCGCAGCAGCAGGCCCGAGTACAGCTCGACGCGGCGGGTTTCGGTGTCGAACCCGGTCACCGTGCCGTCGGGCCGCTCGGTCGCGTACTTCCGCTCCCGCTGGGTGATCGGCACCCGGATCCCGCCGGGGTTCGCCCGGAGCCGCTCCACCGTGAGGCCGAGCGGGGCGAGCTGGTGGTTCCGGCCCGCGTCCAGGTCGCCGCCGAAGAAGTCCATGCCGAGCCGTGCGGCGAGCCCGGCGACGATGTCGTGGTCCGAACGGGACTCTCCGGCCGGCGGGATCATCCGCGGCCGGAGCTGGACCAGTTCCTCACCGTCCGCGCTGTGGTCGAAGCCGATCATCAGGCCGTCCCGCTCCGGCGGGGCGCACACCGGCAGCAGGAAGTCCGCGGTCGCCGCGGTGGGGTTCTCGAACAGGTCGCACTGCACCTGGAACTCCAGTGCCCGCAACGCCCTGCGGTTCTCGCCGGCTGAACCCTGCGAGACCACCATGTTCGCGCCGAACCCGATCATCGCGCGCACCCGGTACGGCTCGCCGTCCAGCACGGCGCGGCGGAAGTCCCGCGCGGTCACGTGCCCCTGCGCCGGCGGGCCGAGCGGCATTTCCCGCTTGCCGAGCGCCCTCTCCCGCAGTCCGGCGGGCAGCGCGGTGAAGTCCGAGAGCGGGTTCGGCCGGTGCTTGTCCAGCCAGCGGATGCCACCGGCGCGGTCGTAGCTGCCGAGCAGCGCGTACAGCACGCTCATCGCGCGTTCGGTCTGCGTGGCGTTGGTGTGCTGGCCGACCCCGGTCCACGAGTAGTAGGCGACCCGCCGGTACTTCGCGAGCATCGCGTAGAAGGCATTGACCTCGGCGAGATCGATCCAGGTGGTCTCGGCGACCTTGGCGGGCGTCCATTCGGCCACGTGCGCGGCGAGCAGGTCGAAGGCGGGCCGCACCGCCCTGCCGTCGGGCAGCCGGAACCGGCCGTGCAGCGCGGCCTCGCCCGGCGCGCTCAGCGCCCGGCTCGTGTCGTAGCGCCGTGGTGCCCCGGAAGCGTTGTCCCACACCAGGAAATCGCCGCCCTCCCGCACCACCTCCCCGTTCTCCTCGTCGACGAGGAGCGGCCCGTTGGTCCAGGACCGGACGAAGTCCGCGTCGTAGGATTCGCCGCCGATCAGGTGATTCACCGCGCCGAGCGCGAGCGCCGCGTCGGCACCGGGCCGGATGCGCAGCCACTGGTCGGCCTGCTGCCCGCTCCCGCCGCGCTTCGGGTCGACGACCACCACCTTCGCGCCGTCACGACGGGCCTCGGCGATCGCGCTGGCCTGGGCGAGCCAGGTGCGCGCGGGGTTGTGGCCCCACAGGATGATCAGCTCGGCGGCGCGGTAGTCCGGCGTCCCGATGCCCTTGCCGAAGGTGAACGCGTGCGCGAAGTTCTTGTGCCACCCGCAGATCTCGGTGGCGTAGACGATGTTGGGGCTGCCGAAGGAGTGCACGAACCGGTTCACCCAGTCGCTGCCGTCGACCATCGGCGTGCCGCTCGGCGTCGTCACCGCGAACGCGACCGACTCCGGCCCGCTCTCCGCGCGGATCTCCGCGAGCCTGGCCGCGATCTCGTCGAGCGCCTCGTCCCAGCTCACCGGCGCCCAGCCGGGGTCGTCGGCGTCCTTCGGGTTCGTCCGCTTCAGCGGGTGCAGCAGCCGCTTCTGGCTGGCGACCAGCTCGGGCATCGCCCTGCCCTTCGCGCACAGCGCGCCGCCGCTCGGATGCCCGTCGAGCGGCTCGACCGCCAGCAGGCGGGCGCCGTCGACCACCGAAACGGAACCGCAGTGCGACTTGCAAAGCGTGCAGTAGCCGGGAACCCGCTGAACACCCATACCTGCCACGGTACCTACCGGCTCTTGCCCCGAACACGGGTTTCCGGGCGGGGTGCGCGCACCCCGCCCGGAAACCACGCCCGCGCCGGAGGGTGGTTCAGGTGATGGTGAAGTCGTCGGCGTAGACCGAGCCCTGGCCGTACCAGCCGTGCGCGAACACGGTGACCGCGCCCGAGGCGCCGGTGGTGAACGGCACGGTCAGCTGGGTCCAGCCGCTCGACGACGTCCACGTGCTCGCGCTGGCGCCGCCCGTCACGCCGAGGTAGGCGTAGTTGCCCTGCACCCACGCCTTGAGCGTGTACGCGTGGTTCGGCTGCAACGCCACGTTCTGGCGGACTTCACCGGTCTGCGAACCGGTCGCGGAGAGCTGCAGCGCGTGCGTGCCCGAGTGCGCCGGGCTGCCGACCACCGCGGCCTCACCGACCCACGGGGTCAGCGCGCCGGTTTCCAGCCCGCCGTTGACCACGGAGCCACCGGGGTTCGCGCCGTTGACGGTGAGCAGGTAGGTGGCGGTGTGGGTGGTGCCCTTGCCCGTGCCGGTCACCGTGATCGGGTAGGTGCCCGGTGCCGCGGCCGTTGTGGTCGAGACCG
Organism: Amycolatopsis minnesotensis; assembly: GCF_039529815.1. Classification (NCBI taxonomy): domain Bacteria; kingdom Bacillati; phylum Actinomycetota; class Actinomycetes; order Pseudonocardiales; family Pseudonocardiaceae; genus Amycolatopsis; species Amycolatopsis minnesotensis. Next base: position 187,082 of record NZ_BAAANN010000010.1, read on the forward strand.
ACAGCGTCGCCTTCGCGCCCGTGGTGACCGTCGCGGGGTTCACCGAGGCGCTCACCCCTGCCGGGGCCCCGCTGACGCTGAACGTCACCTGCTGGGCCGCGCCGTTGGTCAGCGCGGTGGCGACGGTCGGGGTGACCGAGCCGCCGGGATCCACCGCCCCCGACGACGGGTTCACCGCGACCGAGAAGTCGTCGGCGGGCTGGCCCCCACCGCCGGTGAACGGGGCGAAGGTCTTGCTGAACTGCCAGGTGTCCTGCTGGATTCCCGAGCAGCTGTCGGAGCCCTTGGTACCGGGGCAGCCGCCGTTGTCGCGCTGCAACGCCCAGAACGACAGCGTGTTGATCCCCTTCGACACCGCCCAGTCGTAGACCACGGGCCCGTCGGCGGTGGTGAAGGTCTCCGCGGGGCCGTAGTCGTCGATGCCGATCATCTCGGTGACCCCGACCATCGCCCACAGCTGCGCCTGCGTCTTGCCCGGGTACAGCGCGGCGAGCTGCGAGACCAGCCCGGTGGCCGCGGTCTTGGTGTCCTCGGCCATGTTGTGCGCGGCGTCGTCGTAGTAGTCGAAGGTCATCAGGTTGACCACGTCGACGCGCGCGCCGTTGGACACCGCGTTGCGCAGCACGGCCAGCCCGGAGTCGCCGAGCCCGTGCGTCGTCGTGGGCAGGGTGTAGGAGAACTGCACCGAGCGGCCGTTCGACGCCGCCCAGTCCTGCACCTTCTTGATCGCCTTGTTCCGGCGGTCGATCCCCGCCGTGTTCGTCAGCGAATTGTCCTCGATGTCCAGATCGATCCGAGGGATGTCGTAGGTGGTGATCACGTTTTCGAACACCGACGCGATCGAGTCCACATTGGTGCAGCTGTCCGCGATCTCGGTGCCGGTGTTGGTCGCGGTGTAGCCGCCGAAGGACGGGATGACGTCGCCGCCGCGCGCCTGGATGGTGTCGATGTCGGCGCCGAAGGTGCCCTGCCCGATCGGCATGCCCGAGTCGCCGTTCCAGTACGCGGTGCAGGAGCCCTTCGTCGCGGCCTGCAGGAAGGCCATGGTGAGGTGCTTGGCGCCCGACTGCTGCGCGAGCGCGGCCGGGCTGTCGCCGGTCCACGCCTCGAAGTACGGCGCGAAGACGTGCGGTGGAAGTGCGGTGGCCGCCTGCGCCTGCCCGGCGCCGGTGACGGCGAGCCCGGCCGTGACGGCGGTGACGGCGGTGACGGCGGCGGCGGTCAGCAATCTGAGGGGTTTCCGGGTCGGTCTGTACCCACGCATGTGCGCTCCAGGACCAAAAGAGGGAGAACGCGCCGGGGCCTCGACCGGCCACGGCGCCGTGCGGATCCAGAATTGGACTAGACCACTGCCGTGTCAAGGGATGCGGCCAACCGGCCGACGACCAAAGTCGGGCCGGTCCGCCATGCGCGCATCGTGACGAAATTCGTGCACGCATAGTTGCCATTGCGCGCAATCGATTCGCGTCGTCTAATATGGGAATGTCGTTTGATGTGGCAATGTCGGCCCAAGACCAGCTTATCGAAGAGCGACTGTGATGCGCGCCAAGGGAATCGGCGCGGTGCTCGCCACCGTTGCCCTGTCGGTTTCGTTCGCTGCCGCGACCGCGGACGCGGCGCCGGAAACGATTCTCGGATTCACGCCGAAGCATTCGGCCGAACAGCGGGCGGCCGAACAGAAGTTCTCCGGGGTCCTCTCCCCTGCCGTCGCCCGTGAGCTCGACCGCGACCTCGCGCACGAGACAGGGCTCGTCTCGACACCGGGCGGCTACAAGCGGATGCGGAAGGTGGTCGACTACCTGCGGTCCTACGGCCTGCGGCCGCAGGTGCACACCTACCACGTCTACCAGTCGGTACCCCGGCGCATCGAGGTCACGATGACCTCGCCGCAGCGAATCACCCTGCCCAACAAGGAACCCTGCCTCGCGGTCGAAACGGACTGCGGCAACGTGGTCGTCGGCTACAACGCGCTGTCCCCGTCCGGCGACGTCACCGCGCCGGTCGTCTACGCGAACTACGGCACGCCCGAGGACTTCGCCGAGCTGGCCAAGCGCGGCATCAGCGTCGAGGGCAAGGTGGTGCTCACCCGCTACGGCGCGAACTTCCGCGGGGTGAAGAGCAAGCTGGCCGCCGAGCACGGCGCGAAGGCCGTGCTCATCTACTCCGATCCGAAGGACGACGGCAACACCAACGGGCCGGTCTACCCGAACGGGCCGTGGCGCAACCCCGACGGCATCCAGCGCGGCAGCGTCCAGCAGCTCATGCAGTACGGCGGCGACCCGCTGACCCCCGGCTGGGCGTCGACGAAGGACGCGCCAAGGATCGACCCCAAGGATTCGAACATCGCCCCGATCCCGACCACGCCGATCTCCTACGCGGCCGCCGAACCGCTGCTCAAAGCGCTCGGCGGGCCGCAGGTACCGGCGAACTTCCAGGGCGGGCTGCCGTTCCCGTACCACTTCGGGCCGGGGCCGACGACCGTGCGCGTCAACCTCGACATCGCCTACGAGACGAAGCCGCTGTGGGACGTCACCGCGACCGTGCCGGGCCGCAGCCAGCCCGACCAGACCGTCTACGTCGGCGCGCACCGCGACTCGTGGACCTACGGCAGCGACGACAATCTCTCGGGCACCGAAGCGATGCTGCAGATCGGCCGTGGCATCGGCGCGCTGCTCAAGACCGGCTGGCGGCCCGAACGGTCGATCACGCTCGCCAGCTGGGACGGCGAGGAGTACGGGCTGTTCGGGTCCACCGAATACGCCGAACAGCTGGGTGAACGGCTCCAGGGCGCGGTGACCTACCTGAACATGGACGGCGCCGGCGGCAAGCAGTTCGGCGCCGCGGGCACGCCCTCGCTGGACCGGACCATCCGCCAGGTCGCCAAGGACGTGCCGTGGCCGGGCACGAAGGGCTCCGCGTACGACGCGTGGGCCGCCGACCACGGCGGCGGTGTCCCGCCGATTTCCCGGCTCGGCAGCGGATCGGACTACACGGCGTTCTTCGACCGCTTCGGCGTGCCGTCGGCGAACATCGGGTCCGGTACCGACAGCGGCAACTACCACTGCTCGTGCGACAACTTCTGGATGGAGGACCACTACATCGACCCGACGTGGCAGTACCACGTGGCCACCGCGCAGGCGGTCGGGCTGACCACGCTCCGGCTCGCGAACGCGGACGTGCTGCCCATGTACTACAGCGACTACGCCGCGGAAACCGGCCAGTACCTGACCGCGTTCGGCAAGCAGCAGTCCACTGTGGACGTTTCGGGACTGAAGGGCAGTGCGGCGCAGTGGCAGCGCGCGGCCAAGGCGGCCGAGGACAGGGTGGCCAAGCTGCTCGCGAAGGGCGGCGGCCCGATCGACGGGATCCGGTACGCCATCGCCAGCAGGCTCTACTCGGCCACCGAACGGCAGTTGCTCACCGACGCCGGGCTCCCGGGCCGCCCGTGGTACCGGCACCAGGTCTACGCGCCGGGGATCAACGCGGGGTACGGCACGCAGCTCCTGCCAGGACTGCACGACGCCGTGCTGGAACGGCACAACCCGGCCGAGGCGGCGACAGCCGCCGCCTCGTTCGACGCGTCACTGCGCAAGGCGGCCGCCGTCGTCTCCGCCGCCGGCTGGTGACCCTGGGCTGCCTCGCGTCGGATCGCCTCGCGTTGGATTCCCTGAAGGGCGCCTTCAGGGAATCCAACGCCGCGTTCCCGGCCCTCGCGACGCGCACCATGGCGATGCTTGTGCCCCGAAGGTGACCTTCGGGGGCAAGTAGGCCCCCGAAGGTCACCTTCAGGGCATCCGCGCGTCGATTCCGGTGAGGTGGGTGGCCGAGGTGCGAGTGCGCCGGGCTCGCCCGCGTGGTCCATGAAGGGCACCTTGGGGGGCTCTGACGCCACATTCTCGCCCCTCACGGCGCGGAACATGCCGAAGCCGATGCCCTGAAGGCGCCCTTCACGGCATCACATTCCCCCAAGGCGTCCTTCAGAGCTCAGCGTCGCCGTGTCGGATGTCCGCGAAGGCACCCCCAGGAAACGCACCCGACTCCCCAAGCTCACACCTCTCTCCCCTTCCCGAACTCATGCCCCGAAGGGAGCCTTCGGGGAATCTGATGCCGCGAAGGCGTCCTTCAGGGCATGAGCACGGCAACGCAGCAGGTGCACCCACGCCGAGAACTGCCGCGAAGAGCGAGATCGCGGCGTCAGAGTCCCCGAAAGCCGACTTCGGGGCACGCGCGCACCCGCGCCCGCCACCCCCGGGAATCCGCGGATCGGCGCGCCGGGGGAATTCGTGGCCCTATTGAGACAGTGGCCCACTTTCCGCGCCCGGCCCTGATTTCGGGCCACCGCGGATAAGGCACGCAGAAGGCCGAGAGCTGACCCGTTCGGCGGTACCCCGGCCGCCGGGCGAGGGATGATCGGCGCTCCCGGTCGCCGATTCGCCCGGAAACAAGGGGCCATATCGGTTACCTTCGCCCGCTCGAACGGGAACGCTCCCCTGCCCCGCGCAGGCCGGAAACCGTCGTGCCGTGCTGGCCGTTAGCGGCCATTTAGCGCTATGTGCCACGGCGTTCGGTGCGTCCCGCGCGATCGGCTGTCTATAGTTGGCGCACCGAAATCACCGCGGCAGGGGGCTCAGCGCCGCACGGACGAAGGGGGACGATGCCCATCGATGCGCATCCGCTGTCCGGTCTGCGCGCCATCACCGGCGGACTCGTCGAAGAACTCCTTTCCCGTCCCGGCGGGGAAAACCGGGCACTGCCCGTCGTGGTCGCACTCGGCGCACGGGGCACCGGCAAGACGGCACTGCTCACCGAACTGGCCACCCGCTGCGAGGACATCCCGCACGCGCACGTGGATTTCGAAAGGCACGACTGGGAAAACGTCCAGCCGAGAGAACTGCTCGGCCACCTCGCCTTCGATCTCGGCAGGCACTGGCGGCAATTCGGCAGGCTCGCCTTCCCCCGCCTCTGGTTGTGCATGCTCGTGCTGGGCGCGCCGGTGGAGGTCGGCGACCGGCGGGCCGCGCTGCGAAGACTGCGCGAACTGCTGGCGCAGAACCAGCCGCTGGAGCACAACCGCGAAGCCATCGTCGACGTCGTCAAGCTCGCCGGCGGAGTCGCATCAGGACGGAGCCTGCCCGGCTGGAACGAGGCGACGGATCTGCTGCTGCGCGGGCTCAGCTGGTACGACCGCCGCCGCCTCATCGGAAAGATCAAGACGATCCCGTCCGGGGCGGGCAACCACGAGGACTTCCTGATCGAGATCGCCAAGCACGCGCAGGGCGACGAGGAGGACCGCGCGGGGGTCGACGCCACTTTCTGCGACGCCTTCCTCGCCGATCTCCGGCGCGATTACTCCGGGATCAACCGCGCGCGCCGGACGCTGAACAGCTTGGTACTGCTGGACAACGCGCACACCCCCGGCGGCAGGTCGTTCCTGCGCGCGCTGGACGAAGCGCGCCGCCGCTGTCCCGACGAGGCGGATCCGCTCGCCGTCGTCGCGACCAGCCGGACCTGGAACCCGGACTGGAACGAGAGCTGGACGCTGCTCACCGCGCACCACACCGGCGACCGGGAGCCGACAAGGCCCACCACCCACCGGACGAACGGACTCGACCGGCCGGCGCCCCGCCGGCCGTCCGATGTGGAGGAGGACTGGTCCGAAACCCCGGGGCCGCTGGAAAACCGCTGGTATCCCTGGTACCTGGTCGAGCTGGGCACGCTGTCCAAAGAGGACACTATGGACATCGCGGCCGGGTACGACATCCACCCGGCGTCCCGGCTGCCGCGGTTCCTGCACCGCCTCACCGACGGTCACCCCCGGGCGATCACCGAGGTGGTGGCCAAGGTCGCCCACCGCTACGACTCCGCGAATCCCGCGCTGCTCCGAGGTGCGCTGCAGACCGGGGTGCCCGGCGGCGACGGGCGCGAAACGACGCTGCTCGCCGAGATCCACGACTACCTGCTGCAGGACTTCTCCGAGGCGAACCGGCAGGACCTGGTCACCGCGAGCGCGGCGATCGACGTGGAAATGCTGTTCCACAAGGAGATCCTCGACCTCCGCAACCCGATGGGCGAGGGCGCGCTGTTCAAGGCGCTCGGCGAACACCTGTGGCTGCGCGCCGAACCGGGCGAGTCGCCGCAGTACGTGCTGCACCCGTGGCTGCGCCGGGTTCTGTTGCAGGAACTGGCTTCCCGCGCCGAGGACCACCCGCTGAGCTGGGTCGAGGTGCACACCCGGTGCCGGGACTTCTACGAGAAGAACGGGCGGATCGTCGCCGCCCGCTATCACGACCTCGCGCTGGAGAACGTGGGGGAGACGATCGTGCACCTGCGCAGGCCCTTCGACGCCAGGCACGCCGAGTTCGACGTGCCCGCCGCCGAAGCGTGGCTGGCCGAGCTCGACGTGATCACCGCGGCCCCGAACCGGCTGGACAAGGACGCCGACCCGTACCACCAGGTCCAGCACCTCGTCCACGAGTTCGACGACGAGCTGGAGACCACCCTGGCCTGGCTGGTCGTCGCGCTGTGGATCTCGCGCGACCCGCTCGGCGATCCGGGGAAGACGCTGGACTCCACCATCGAAAGCACATTCCACCACCTGGCGCAGGGCAGAGGACGAGGGTCGATGCTGTTGCACGAACGCGCGGAGCGGTACCGATGATCGGCAAGGACCGGAAGGGCGAGGACGGCAGGATCACCCCGCCGCGTCCCACCTGGTCGAAATGGCTGTGGCTCTCCGGCGGCATACTGTCGGTGTCGGTGGCGCTGGTGGCGGCCTTCGTGGTCGTCCCCGCGATCAGCGAGGCGAGGCTCACCTGCGACGGCGCGGTGCGCGAGCGCGGCGAGCACTCCGAATGCACGGGTCCGACGGACGGTTCCTTCGTGTTCTCGCCCGATCTCGCGAACGTGGAACAGCGCATCCACGCCGAAAACGACGCGGTGGCCGCTTCGGGAAAGCCGTTCGTCACCATCGCCGTCTTCCTCCCGATGACGCTGACCGAGCACGACATCCTGTCCCGCGAATGGGTACGCCACCAGCTCGAAGGCGCCTACATCGCACAGCACCGCGCGAACACCACCCAGTCCTGGGGCAGCCTGCCGCAGGTGCGGCTGCTGCTGGCGAACCCGGGCAGCCAGCTCAAGCAGTGGGAGCCGGTGGTGGACGACCTGCTCGGCAGGGTGGCCACCGAGCACCTGGTCGCGGTCACCGGGATCGGGCTGAGCCTCGACACCGCGCGCGACGCGATCCGCAAGCTCTCCGACCACAAGATCCCGGTGGTCGCCTCCCACCTCGCGGCGGAGGAGTTCTCCGAGATACCCGGGTTCCTGCGGGTCTCGCCCACCAGCTCCACCTACGGCATGGCGACCGCGAACTTCGTGAAGCCGGCGGCGCGCACGGCGACGATCGTGCAGGACCAGAACGCGGGCGACCTGTACCCGAAGACGCTGGCGAGCGGGTTCACGTCGAAGTTCGCCGACGACGCGCACCGGATCGTCGGCAGGACCGAGGCCTACGACTCCAGCCTTCCGGGGATCGAGAACACCTTCCTGCAGATGATGCCGAACATCTGCGGCGCCGCACCGGACGTGGTGTACTTCGCCGGGCGCGAGGACCACCTGGTGTCCTTCGTCGCCCAGCTCGCGCAGCGGCCGTGCCTCGACAGGCACATCACCGTGCTGACCGGGGACCTCGCGCTGGTCGGGCCGCCGGGTCAGGAGATGCGGCGCGGCCTGCAGGCCAACGTCACCGTGATCGCGCCGGGTCTCGCGCATCCCCAGGCATGGACGGCCGAGCCCAAGGCGTTCAACCCCGCCGCCGTCGCGAGCTTCCACGAGACGGCCTGCACGGACTGCTTCGAAGCCGTCTTCCCGAAGGAGCGGCTCGACGACGGCATCGCGATCCTCGCGCACGACGCCGTGCTCACCGTCGTGTGGGCCATCCGCGGCATCCCGAGGGTTTCGCCGGCGCAGGTGACCGCCGAAGACGTGTTGCAGGCGAAAAACCGCCTGCACGACCGGTTCGCGGTCCCCGGCGCCAGCGGCATGATCTCGTTCGACGACCGCGGCGACCCGGTGAACAAGGCGGTGCCGATCCTGCGGGTGCGCCTCGACGACACACCCGAATTCCTGCAGCTTTCCACGCCGGGCGGCTGACGCACCAGCCCGACCGCGCGAGCAGCTCGCCGGGAGGGGCGCCGACTTGAGACGCTCGAGTCTCGATGCAAGCCCCTGGTACGCCCTCAAGGGCACCTTCGGGGAATCTGACGCCGCTAACTCGCCCTTCGCGACGGTGCGGGTTGGTGTCGGTATGCGCTGAAGGGAGCCTTGAGGGAATCCAACGCCGCGAAGGCGTCCTTCAGGGAATGGGGGTCGCCGTGCCGGATGCCGCGAAGGGCGAGACCGCGGCATCAGACGCCCCCAAGGCGTACTTCGGGGCATACGCCATCGCCCTGCCGCGCCCTCCTCCGCGTTACCGCGCCCTTCGAGGCGTACCGCCGCGGGGACAATCACCACGGGCAGTCCGGGTGGCGTTCGTAGGCGGCGGTGAGCTGGTGCAGTGTCGCGTCCCGGAACCGCCGCGCGCTGGTGACCGCGGTGCACCGGTCGCGGTCGGCCTCATAGGAATGGTGCTCGATGAGGGTGACGAAGTCGTCCAGGTTCGCGAGCAGGTTGTCGAGCGCTTCACCCAGCGAGTGTCGCTCGTTCGCGAACATCGAGCGCAGGAAACCCGTTCGTTCCAGGACATCGTCCTTCGAGAGCAGCTCGGTCGTCGTGTCCACAGTGGTCTCCTTCGTGCCGTGCCGTGCGGCGGCCACCGGATCCCGGCGCCCTGTTGAACGCCGGGGCCCGGCCCTCGCACGCGAACGCGAACACGCGAAGCCTGGCACGCCGACAAAAGATGGTACTTCCACTATGTACCGACATTACCGCTGGCCACAATGACCTGATCGAGTACTGGCGCGCAAGTGGTACCACTCCGATAGAATTTGGTACATGGGTAGTACCAATGCCAGTACCCCGCGGGCGCGAGCGCTGGCGGACATGCTGAACTCCGTTCTCGAGAAGTCAGAGCACTCGCAGCGCAGCATCGCCAAGCTCATGGGCTACAGCCATGTGACCGTGGGCCGCTGGACGCGCGGCGAGGCGACGCCCGACGATGTCACCGTCGCGACCTTCCTGGCGCACCTCGGTGTCGTCGGCGAGGAACGCGACCGGATCCTCGAAGTCGCGAGCGCGCCGGACGGCGGCGACTGGCTGACCGTCGGCCCCGGCGGGGTCCCGAGCCAGCTCGCCGGGGTGATGAACCTCGAACGCAATGCTGTGCGGCTCACTAACTGGTCGCCGCTGTTCGTACCAGGAATGCTGCAAACACAGGCCTATGCGAGGGCGATCATCGCACGCTCGGCGAGGATCACCGACAGCGAGATCGATCACCTCGTGACCGTCCGACTGGGCCGCCAGCACGCGATCCTGCGCGACGACGATCCGCTCAAGATGACGTCGTTCCTCGGCGTGCCCGCGATCAAGGGCGGTATCGGCGGCCCTGACGTGATGTGCGGGCAGTTGCGCTACCTGGTGAAAGCGTCGAAGTTCGAAAACATCGACCTTCGCGCCCTTCCGGTCGACGGCGAATGGAACGGCGGCCTCATGGGCCCCTTCTCGCTGTACGAGTCGTCGGGTGACGGGCCGACCGTGCTGCACGTCGAGCACCATCGCACCGGCGCGTTCATCTCGGATCCAAGCGATGTCCACGCCTACCAGGACAACCTGGTCAAGGACCTGCGCCGACTGGCGTACGGCCCGGACGAAACCCGGGAGCTGATCAAGGAAGAACTCAGGAAACGGGAGAACACCACATGAAGCACCAAACGCCATCAGAAAGGTGGCGCACGTCGAGTCACAGCGGTGAGCAAGGCGATTGCGTCGAAGTCAAACTCGACACGATCATCGGAGTACGAGACACCAAAGACCGAACCGGTGGAGACCTGACCCTCCGCCCGTCCACATGGAACGCGTTCCTCACGCGACTCCGCTGAACACCGAGCACCCCCGGCAGACCTGTTGAGTGCCGGGGGTGCTTCGCGCCCGCGGGTGGCGGGGCGAAACCCGGCACGCTTCCGGGGTATTCCCGCCCTTTAAATAGGTGTCGCCGTCGAGACCGTTTTGTCACCGGAACATCCGGTTCGCCCTGTTTCCCGGATCGTGGTCGGTTTGTTTACAACCTTGGTCGGTAGCGGGCGGTTTTCCCCGGCTCGAAAGTGTGCGGTGTTACCCCGTGCTCCACCGGAATTCTGGAGAAAACATGCCGTCCAGGAAATCCCTTTCCCTCTTCGCCGTCTTCTCCGCCGCGGCGATGGCGACCGGCGTCTGCGCGCAGACCGCCTCCGCCGACCCCATGGCGTTCGCGCAGTTGCAGCAGTCCTCGATCGACCAGGCCACCCAGGTCACGGACTCGCTCGGCGCCTCGTCCGGCGGCTTCTACCTCGACCAGGGCAAAGCCGTGGTCACCGTGCTCGACGACGCGGCGGCGCAGACCGTCGACGCGGCGGGACTGACCGCCAAGAAGGTCGCGCACAGCTTCGCGGCGCTGACCGCGGCCAAGGACTCACTCGACCAGGTGCACGACGTCCCCCAGACCGCATGGGGCATCGACACCCGCGCCAACCAGGTCGTGGTGACGATCTATTCGGCGGCCACCCCGGCGACGGCGCAGAAGGTCACCGCGGCGGCGAACCGGCTCGGTGACCGGGCCAGGATCGAGCACGAGACCGGCAAGCTCGAACTGCACATCTCCGACGGCGACGCGATCAGGAACAGTTCGGGCCGCTGCTCGCTCGGCTTCAACGTGAAGAAGGGCAGCACGCCGTACCTGCTCACCGCCGGCCACTGCACCAACCTCGGTGGCACCTGGTCCGGCGGCGACGTCACCGGCGCCAGGATCGTGGAAAGCGACTGCCCCGGCGCCGACTCCGGCCTGCTGACCCGCCCGAACGGCACCGGCCCCGGCAAGATCAACACCGGCCAGGTGATCACCAGGGCCGGCACGCCGACCGTCGGCGAGCGGATCCAGAAGCAGGGCTCGACCACCGGTGGCGGCGGTGGCACCGTCAAATCGGTCGACCAGTCGGTGAACTTCGACGTCGGCGTGCTCAACCACGAGTTCGGCACCAGTGCGCACACCGACCACGGCGACTCCGGCGGCCCGGCCTACGACGGCTCGACCGGTCTCGGCACCCTGTCCGGCGGCAACAGCACCACCAGCTACTTCTACCCGCTCACCCGTGAGCTGTCCGCGTACGGCCTGACCCTGGCCTGAACATTCTGAGCACGGCGTCCGGCCGGGATGGCGACATCCCGGCCGGACGCCGCGTTATTCGCCGCGCATCGCCTTGCGGATCTCGGCCAGCTTGCCCTTCGCGGCCTCGTCGCGGTCGGCCAGCTTCTTGTCGAGTGCGGCCATGTCCTGCCCGGTACCGAGCCCGGCGAGTTCGGTGGTCCCCTCCGCGGTGGCGGCCCGCTTTTCGATCCGGTCCTTCACGAAGTCGAACGTCGGCACGCCGCCGTCGGTGTAGTCGAACTCCGGGGCCGGCGGTGTGAACGCGGACGGCGCCGGTGCGGCGGGCTCGGCGCTGGCCGGTTTCGGGTCTTCGGTTTCACTCATCGTCTGCTCCGTCCGTATCGGCCGGTTCCGGCTCACCTCCGACCATAGCGGTGCGCCGGGAGCCGCGACGCCCGCTAGGTGTACCAGGTGGGCTCCGGCACCTCGTTGAGCAGCGCGTACGCGCCCACCTCCCGGCGCTTGTAGGCCACCGGGTCGTGCAGCGAATGCGTCCGCAGGTTGCGCCAGAACCGGTCGAAGCCGTACTGCGAAGCGCTGGCACGGGCACCGGTCAGCTCGAAGATCTTCGTGCTGACCTCGAGCCCGACGTCGATCGCCCGCTGTTTCGCCGCGGCGATGAGCACCGCGATCTCACCGCGCACGGCGGGGGTCAGGTCCTCCCTCGGCGCGTGCAGGACCGCCGAGATCGCCGCACCCGCCTTGTCCGTGAGCGCCTCGACGGCCCACAGCTTCGCCTGCAGGTCGCCGTAGGCGTCGAGGATGTACCACTCCTCGGCGGCGGACGCCTTGTCGTCGCCGCCGTAGGGCCACGGCCTGGTCCGTTCGCGGGTGTAGGCCAGCGCGGTTTCCAGTGCGCCCTGTGCGATGCCGAGGTAGAAGTTCGTGAAGACGAGCTGGATGGCAGGCACGTTGAGGGTGTTGTAGGTCAGCGGGCGGAACACCTTGCCGACGTACCCCGCCGCGCTCGCCCACGGCACCCGCACACCGGTGATGCTCACGCCGCCGGACTCGGTGAGCCGCTGGCCGATGTTGTCCCAGTCGTCGCGGAACACGATACCGTCCTGTTCGGACGGAACGATCGCGAAGATGTGGTCCTCGGTACCGGAAAGCACGCCCTCCAGCACGGTCAGGTCGGAGACCTTGCTGCCGGTCGAGAAGGACTTGTGTCCGTTGTAGACGATCTCGTCGCCCTCGTCGGTGATCGTCAGGTCGGAGTCGCGGGGGTTGACCGCGCCGCCGAAGAAGAGCTTGTTGGTCGTGTACAGCTCCTCGACCGCCGCGATCTGCTCGTCGGTGGCCACCAGCCGCGCCGCCCACGCCCACAGGTAGTGGTACCCGAGCAGCTGGCCGATCGAGCCGTCCGCACGGGCGACCTCGCGGGTGACGCGGTAGGCCGTCTCCCAGCTCTGCCCGCCACCGCCGTGTTCGGGCGGGCCGAGCAGCGTGACGAGCCCGGAGTCCTTGAGCAGCCGCACCTCGCGGTGCGGTGTCTGGTTCGCGCGGTCGCGTTCGACGGCGTCGACGGCGAGCTTGGCGGCCACGTCGCGCGCGGTCGCGAGCCATTCGGCCTCGGTGCGGACGGGGTTCTCGATCGTGGTCATGGCTGGCTTCCGATCTACTCGGGCCGGAGGTGCGCGGGCATGGTTCACCGCCCCCCGTTTTCGCGGTGCGGGGAACGGTTTCGGGAACTGGAAAGGAGGAAGGATCAAGCGGTACAACGACAACCGGCCACGCGGACGGGGTCCACGTGGCGGCGGCGAGTCAGCGGGGTGCCGTCCATGCGTCCGAGTAGAGCAGCGGTCCCACGCAGTGTCAACGGACGTCCGCGCGCTGGGATAACCGTCCATTCAGGACTGTTCGGCGAGCCGGGTACGAAACGCGTTCGCGGTCCGTTGGGGCTGGTTCTCGGCCGCCCACAGCAGGGGTCTCGCACGAGGTGGGGCGGATCTTGTCCACGGCCCGCTGATCCGGTATCCGCTTCCCCTTGGTGCACCAGAGCTGGTGTTCCGTACCTGAGGAAACGGTTTCTCACCCGGGTAGGCACCGATAAGGACTTCCCTCGTCCCCTGTTCCGGGGAGGGCCCTTTCGCAGTCCCCGGGACCTCCCCGTAGAGCCCCGGATCCACCACGGAACAATGCGACTCGCCCCACTCCTGGCGTTGCCGCTGCGCGATCCCACCGCTCTCGGCGAGCACGCCCCGCCCCGTGCCGTCGTCGACCCAGTTCGGAGCTGGTCGATGGTGGGCGCGTTGTCCGAGCCCATGAACCCGCCCATGGCGGGTACCACCGCGTCGGAGTTCATGATGTACCCGGCCGCCGCGTTGGCGCCCTCGACAGCCAGCGCGATCGCCGCCCCGTCGCCGTTCCGCACCGCGCAGTCGAGCATTCGCCGTTGCCGCGCACTCAGTTCGCCCGCGCCCTTCGGCTCCCCGCCGGGCTGCTGCTCGCCCGGCGCTCGCCGGCGCCGATGGACCGGCTGACGAAGACCGCGGGGCACATCGCGCGCACCGAGGACCTGCGGACCAGGGTCGAGGTTTCCGGGCGCGACGAGGTCGGCCGTCTCGGCAGTGCGGTCGCGTCGATGACCGCCGCGCTGCGGGAGTCCCGGCACCGGCAGCACCGGCTCGTCACCGGCGCCGCCCACGAGCTGCGCACCCCGCTCACCAGCCTGCGCACGAACGTCGACCTGCTGGTCCGCGTCGAGCGGACCGGGCGCGCGCTCCCCGCGGCCCGCCGGGAACGGGTTCTCGACCGGCTCCAGGCGCAGGCGGGGGAGTTCAGCGATCTCGTCGGCGAACTCGTCGAGCTGGCCAGGGACGGGACCGGGCTCGCCCGCGAGCAGGTGGAGATGCGGACGGTCATCGACAAAGCCGTGCGCGGCGCAGCGGTCCGCGATCGGCCTGCGCTCCAGTCCGGGCCGGCTCACCGTCACCGACCGCGGGCCCGGATCCCGGAGCACCAGCGCGGGCAGGTGTTCGAACGGTTCTGGCGCGCGCCGGGCGCCCGCGCGCTGCCGGGATCCGGGCTCGGCCTGGCGATCGTGGCGAGCACCGTGGCGGCCCACGGCGGCTCCGCCCGCTTCGTCGACCCGCCGGGCGGGTCCGGCGCGTGCGCCCGAGTGGAACTGCCGACGGAGTCCGCCCCTTCGATGAACGGGAACCGGCCAGGTGAACACGATCAGTGAGATCCGGTACGCAATCGCACCACCGGGGTAACACCACTGTGGGTAGTCGCGGGCCGCACTAGTCCACTGTGTACTCCTCGACCGACACGAAGGAATCCGAGTTATATTCGGGAAATTTCACAACGGCCGCGACATATCAGACCGGATCTGTCACTGTGCGTAGCGGGTGCGGTAGGGCGTTCCAAGATCGTCGGGGTACGTTTCGGCACGTCCCCGCGAGCCCCAACGACGCGGCCGCCCGGCGGGACCGGTCATCCGGGCCCGCTGTCTTCTCACCCCCCGAAACGGTCAGCGGCGCCTGTTCGCGCGCTGGCGCCATGGAGAGATCTGCTTGAACGACACGACACCGACGGCATTCGCGGTACCGGCCGCATTCGCTGTGCCGCCGCAGCCGAAGGCACGAAACCCGTCGCGCGCACCCCGGAACGCCGCGCTCCCCCAGCGGTTGCTCGTGCACTGGGACCGGGAAACCGGATGGGCGCACCTCGCGGTGGCGGAACCGGACGGCGCCAACCCGCGATTCGCCGGGTTCCACCGCTTTCCCAACGGTGACACCGGTTCCGTGCTGGCCACGCTCACCGAAGCGGGCTGGGACGTGGGGCGCGCCGCCGAACTCGGCGACGGCATGCTCGGCGTCCAGGCCCGCCCCGTGCACGATCGGGAGTGCCGCGATGAAGTTCGATGACCTCTACTTCACCGGGATCGGCTGCCACCTCGGGTCCTTGACCCCGGTCTCGGCACCGGTCGCCGCGGGAGCCTACACACCGGAAGAAGCCGCGAAGACGGGCCAGCTCTCGACCTCGGTCGCCGACCGGCACGGCCCCGATCTCGCGGTGAGCGCGGCACGGGAAGCGCTGCGCCACGCCGATGCCGTCTGCGGCGAGGCCGTCCGGCCGTCGCTTTCCCTGCACGCGGGCATCTACTACGCCGGTATCGACTTCTGGCACGCCGCCTCCTACGTACGGGACCAGCTCGGCATCGGGCCGTGGGCGGGGCTGGCGCTGGAAATCGGCGCGATGAGCAACAGCATGGTCGCCGGGCTCGACCTCGCCGCCAGCGTGCTCCGCGGCCGACCCGACCACGAAGACGTCCTGCTCACCGCGGGCGATCGCTTCGGCAACCCCGGTTTTCCGCACTGGAGCACCGATATCGGCATCGTCTACGGTGACGCGGGCAGCGCGTTCGTGCTCTCGCGGCGGCCAGGATTCGCACGGCTGGTGTCCGTGGCGTCCTTCTCCGACCCGTCACTGGAGGGCCTGCAACGCGGCGCCGAGCCGTTCCGGTCCGCCAGCGCGGCGGCCAGTACCCCGATCGACATCCGCCTCCGCAAACGCCAATGGCTCGAAGACCGGGGCAGCGACTACGTGCACGCGCGCAACAGCGACGCGGTGACCACCGTGGTGAAGACCGCGCTGAGCGACGCGGACCTCGACCTGCCGGACGTGGCCAAGATCTGCGCGCCGCACTACGGGCGCCACCTGGTGCGCAGCCAGATCCTCCGCCCGCTCGGCATCACCGAGGGGCAGACCATGACCGGGCTCGGCCTGCGGCTCGGGCATCTCGGCGCCAGCGACCAGATCGTCGCGCTGCACCACCTGATGCGCACCGGTGAAGCGCGCCAAGGCGACCACGTGCTCCTGCTCGGCGTCGGTGTCGGGATGACCTGGACCGCGGCCGTCCTGCGCGTCGAACGGGAAACCCCGCCCCCTGGCGGACCCGGCGGGCGCCCCTGACCTCGCGGCCCCGCCCGGCCCCACGAGCCGGGCGGGGTCAGTCTCCGGGCGCGGCCTGTTCTTCGTCCCGTTCGGTGGCGAGCGCGGCGTCGGCGGCACGCCAGTGTGCTTCCCACGCGCGCACGTCACCACCGCAGGCGCGGACGAACGCCGTCGTCACGGCCAGCGTCGGCAGCTTCTTGCCACCCGTGGCTTCGGACAACGTGCCCGCGGCGTAGTGCGCGCGCCGCGCGAGTTCGCGGAAGGTCGGCTTCCCCGCGTCGGCGCGCAGCTTCCGCAACCCCGCCGCGAATCGCGTCACCACCCCGCCGTCCTCGGCAAGCGGACGTTCCCGGCGCCCCATCGCGAACCCCCTCGGCTCGCGCCGATTGTGCAGAGTTCGCTGGTCGGCGTCCAGCGAAGGGCACCGAACAACCCGTTCGCACTACGCCATCGGCAGCATCGGCACCCGGACGCCGTAAGACGATGGCAACATCCCATCCGGTGGAAGACGGCGGCACCGGGGGATATCGTGGTGTCAAGAGCCCATCCGAGGTCTGTTGCAAAGGAGCCGCGGTATGTCCACCCCAGCCGGGAAGCCCGCCGAGACCGCAGTCCTCGCCGGCGGCTGCTTCTGGGGGATGCAGGATCTGTTCCGCCGCCAGCCGGGAGTCGTCGCGACACGCGTCGGCTACACGGGCGGCACCGTCGCCAACGCGACGTACCGCAACCACGATGGCCACGCCGAGGCCATCGAAGTGGTCTACGACCCGGCGAAGACCGATTTCAGGGCGCTGCTCGAGTTCTTCTTCCAGGTGCACGACCCGAGCACGAAGAACCGCCAGGGCAACGACATCGGCACGAGCTACCGGTCGGCGATCTTCTACACCACCGACGAGCAGAAGAAGGTCGCCGAGGAGACCATCTCCGAGGTGGACGCCTCCGGCCTGTGGCCGGGCAAGGCGGTCACCGAGGTCGTCCCCGCCGGCGACTTCTGGGAGGCGGAGCCGGAGCACCAGGACTACCTGCTGCGCATCCCGAACGGCTACACGTGCCACTTCCCCCGCCCGGACTGGAAGCTGCCCGCCCGCCACTGACCGGTTCGCCGGGTCAGGAGTGCACGGTCACGGAGCGGCAGCCGTCGTCCACTGTGGTCAGTGCGCCGCCCGCGATTCCGCGCGAAGGTCCGTATTTTGACGGACCTGCCACGGTCGGGTGACGCGGAGAGCGCGAAAGCGCCAGCACGGCCTAATCTCGCGTCGACTTCGACGTGAGGATGCGCCATGGCAGAAGGCGAATCGACCGCGCGACCGCGCGAGCTGAGCAGGGGCGCGCGCAACCTGGTCGTCGCCGCGATCATGCTCGGGATGCTGCTGTCCGCGCTCGACCAGACGATCGTGGCCACGGCGCTGCCGACGATCGTCGGCGATCTCGGCGGCGGCTCGCACCTGTCCTGGGTGGTCACCGCGTACCTGCTCGCCGAGACCATCATGACCGCGCTGATCGGGAAGTTCGGCGATCTGTTCGGCCGCAAGAAGGCGTTCATCGCGAGCGTGGCGCTGTTCCTCGTCGGCTCGTTCTTCGCGGGGTGGGCCGACCAGATGGGCACCCTCATCGCGTTCCGCGCGGTGCAGGGTCTCGGCGGTGGCGGGCTGATGGTCACCGCGGCCGCCGTGATCGCCGACGTGGTACCGCTGCGGGAACGCGGCAAGTACCAGGGTTTCATCGGCGCGGTGTTCGGCATTTCGACCGTGGTGGGCCCGTTGCTCGGCGGTCTCTTCGTCGACCACCTCAGCTGGCGGTGGGCGTTCTACGTCAACATCCCGCTGGGAATCCTCGTGCTCGTGATCGCCGCGATCGCGCTCCCCCGGGTGGTTTCGACCGCGAAGCCCCGCATCGACTACCTCGGCATCATCCTGATCGCGCTGGCCGCCAGCGGGCTCACCCTGGTCACGAGCTGGGGCGGGACCGAATACCCGTGGGGTTCGCCGACGATCCTGCTGATGGCCGCCGTCTCGGTGGTGCTGCTCGTCGCGTTCGTGCTGGTGGAGCAGCGCGCCGCGGAGCCGATGCTGCCGATGCGGCTGTTCCGCGGGCGGGTGTTCAGCGTGTCCGGCGTCCTCAGCTTCCTCGTCGGGTTCGCCATGCTCGGCGGGATCACCTACCTGCCGACCTACCTGCAGTACGTCCGGGGCGAAAGCGCGACGCTGTCGGGGCTGTGGATGCTGCCGCTGGTGGCGGGGCTGATGGCCGCCGCGCTGGTCACCGGCACCGTGATCAGCAGGACCGGGCGCTACCGGCTCTTCCCGATCTTCGGCTCGGTGCTGATGGTGGCGGGGCTCCTGCTCATGTCGCTGCTCGACGCCGGTACCAGCTACTGGCTGATGAGCCTCTACATGATCGTGCTCGGCGCCGGGGTCGGGCTCATCATGCAGGTGCCGGTGATCGTCGTGCAGAGCACGGCCGACTACGCCGATCTCGGCGTCGCCACCTCGGGGGTGAGCTTCCTGCGCACGCTGGGAAGTTCGTTCGGGGTGGCCCTGTTCGGCACGATCTATTCGGGGAACCTGCCGGACAAGCTCGCCGCGGCACTGGCCGGCCACCCGCTGCCGCCGGGTGTCGACCCGCGCGTGGCGCAGAGCCCGCAGGCGCTGCACTCGCTGCCCGCGCCGCTGCGCACCCCGATCATCGGGGCCTATGTGGACACTCTCCACCTGATGTTCCTGTTCGCCGCGCCCGTCGGCGTGCTGGCGCTCGTGGTCGCGTTGTTCCTCAAGGAGGTTCCGCTGCGGGACACCTCGCGCGCGGCGGCCGCGGGCAACAGCGGGGTCGGGGAAAGCTTCGCCGTGCCCGCGTCGAGCGATTCCTCGCAGGAGCTGGAAAAGCTCATCGCGACCGTGATGGGACGGCTCAAGTCCGATCCCGCCGACGGGATACTGGCCAGGACCGGGCTGACGATCACCATCGCGCAGGCGTGGCTGCTCCAGCACGTCTACCGCACCTCGGTCGACGACGGCGACGCGACCATGCGGGAGATCGCCGACCTGACCGGCGTGCCGGCCGGGATCTTCGAACCGACCGCGCAGCAGCTCGTCGGCCTCGGCCTCCTCGTCGAGACCGACGGCCACTACCGCTTCACGACCCAGGGCAGCGAGGTCTTCGCGCAGCTCGTCGCCGGCTGGCGCGACTGGCTGCTCGACCAGCTCGAAGACTGGCAGGAGCCGCGCCAGCACGAGTTCACCGAAGCCGTCGACGCGATGGCGAGGCGGATCACCGACACCGGCCGCTCGCTCGGCGTCGGTCGCCACGCGCTGCTGTAGACGTGGTCAGGCACTCCGGTCGCGGACGGCTTCGCTGGTGAAGACGTGCCGCGAGCACCGTGGCCGACGCGGTCGTCCTGGAACCGGATGCCGGGCTGGACGGCAGGGCGGGCCGCGTCGCCCAGCCGTCCACAGTGGACTGGTATGGTGTCGGTCTTCCCGCCGTCGCCGTCGCGAGGCAGGTGGTACTGCCGTCGCGGGCGAACGCGCACGGCGGTTCGATCCGGTCACCGCGACCCGCGTCAGCTTCGGGCTACCCGCACCGCCGCGCAAACCACGTTCAACCACTTCCTAGCGGGTCATCTGGCCAGCTCGGCCTCGCCGAGGAGGTCGAGCAGGAGCTTGTCGAGGTCCGCCTGCGTGGTCGCCGGGTTGAGCAGCGTGAGCTTGAGGTAGGTCGCCGCCGTCCCGGACCGGTCGGGCATGGTGGTGCGCCCGACCACTCCCTTCCCCGATGCCAGCAACGCGCGCCGCAACCGCGCGTTGGCCTGGTCGGGGTCCCCGCCCGCGGGCGGGCGGTAGCGGAACACCACGGTGCTCAAGGTCGGTTCGGCGCGCAGCTCCAGCCTGGGGTCGGCGCCGATCGCGTCCGCCGCGTACCGCGCGAGGTCGTGGCAGCGGTCCACCAGTTCGCCGAGGCCCCGCCTGCCGAAGGCCCGCAGCGTCACCGCGATCTTGACGGCGTCGGCGCGCCTGGTCGTCCGCAGGGACAGACCGAGCCTGCTGCGGTAGCCCGCCGCCTCGTCGTCGGCGGGGTTGAGGTAAGCGACCGTGCGGTCGAGCGTGCGGAATCCGGTGCGGTCGCGGCTGAGGAACACCCCGGCCGCGATCGGCTGCCAGCCCAGCTTGTGCAGGTCCAGCCCGACCGAATCGGAGCGGCCGATCCCGGCGAGCAGCGGCGCGAGCCGGTCCGAAAACAGTGCGCCACCACCGTAAGCCGCATCGACGTGGAACCACACCCGGTGCGCGTAGGTCAGTTCGGCGATCGCCTCCAGCGGGTCGATCGCGCCGAGATCGGTGGTGCCCGCGGTGGCCACCACGGCGAGCGGGACCTCCCCGCGCTCGCGCACCCGCATCAGCTCGACGCACAACGCGTCCGGACGCATCCGGTCGGCTTCGTCGACCGCGATCGGCACCACCGCGCGCTCCCCCAGCCCGAGCAGCCCCGCCGACCGCGCGACCGAAAAGTGCGCGACCGAAGAGCACAGGATGCGCAGTTTTCCCACCAGCTCGGCCGGGATCCCCGTCTGGGGCGCCTCGGTCCCGGTCAGCCCGCGCACGATCCGGTCACGGGCCAGGAGCAGCCCCATGAGGTTCGACTCGGTGCCACCGGTCGTCACGGCCCCGCCCGCGGTGTCGCCGTCGTACCCGGTGAGCCCGGCCAGGGTCGCCACCAGCCGGTCTTCCAGCACGCTCGCCACCGGCGCCTGGTCCCACGAGTCCAGTGAAGGGTTCAACGCGGAAACCGCGGTGTCGGCGGCGACCGCGACCGCGAGCGGCGGGCAGTGCAGGTGCGCCGCGCACGCCGGGTCGGCCGGATCGGCCGCGCCCTCGGCCAGTTTCGTGACGACCTCGGTCAGCGCGGTCTCCGGCCCTGCCCCGTTTTCCGGCAGCAGCGCGCCGAATTCCGCCGCCCACGCGCGTGCCAGCGCGTCCGGCTCGCCGGCCGGGATCGGCCCGCCCCGCGTGCGCACGCCCGCCCCGACGGCGTCGAGCGCAGTCGTCAGATAGCCTGCCAGCGCGGTCCTGCCCCTGGTCGTGCCCGCGAAGATGGGATCCATTTCCACCTACCTCCCGCTCGAGACGCCGTGATCAACACCGACGCTACGGGAGCGCGGGAGCCCGGCGCGAAAAGACGGCGTCAAGGACACGCGGCTGAGCGAAAAGGCTTCGACAACAACAGAAGCCGGTGTCCCCTGCGCGTTGTCCGCACCCTTGGTCCGGTGTAGACCGTCGTGACCGGATCACCAGCGTTCGGTGTGGAGCACTTCGTCGAGGGCGATCCTGGACCGCCAGCCCGCACGCTCCAGGTCCGGCACGTCAGCCAGCCGCTCGACCGGCCCGACGCACAGCCACGCCACCGGCCGCACGTGCTCCGGGATGCCGAGCAGCTCGCGCACGAACTCCTCGCGGTAGAAGCTGACCCAGCCAACGCCGAGGCCTTCCGCGGTGGCGGTGAGCCACAGGTTCTGGATCGCCAGGCACACCGAATACAGCCCGGCGTCGGCGATCGCGTGCCTGCCGAGCACCGCGGGCGCGCCGCGAGCCGGATCGTAGGTGACCACAATGGACAGTGGGGCGTCGAGCACGCCCTCGACCTTGATGCCGTCGAACACCTTCGCCGCGGGCCCGGTCAGCGATCCGGCGAACCGGGCGCGTTCGGCTCGCACGTGACCGTGGAAGGCGCGCCGCGTCTCCTCGTCCTCGACGAGCACGAAGTCCCACGGCTGACTCAGCCCCACACTGGGCGCCTGGTGCGCCGCGGTGAGGACCCGCCGCAGCACCTCGGGATCCACCGGCTCGCCGGTGAACTCGGACCGGACGTCGCGGCGCCTGCCCACGACCTCGTACAGGAACTCCGCAGCCGTCATGCCGGGGATTCTCCCGTGCCCCTCCGCCCGGCGCGGACCCGGCCGGGGCGCGCCAGCCAGTGGTGGAAAACCACAGCGAGCGTGGCGGTGAGGAACACCACCTGCATCGCGGTCCTCGGCACGAGCTGGTCCTCGAACGCCGTCCACCGCCCGTCCAGCGCCGCGGTGACGTTCGCGGGGAACATCACCACCAGCAGCGCGCCGAGGCAGCCCGCCGCCCACGGCGCGGTCCGCTGCCACACCAGGCCCGCCGCGCCCGCCAGCTCCAGCACCCCGGTCAGCGCGACGAGGAAACCGGGTGCGGGCAGCCCCGCCGGGACCATGTTGACGAGTTCCTCGCGCATACCGGTGAAATGCGCGACACCGGTGGCGGTGAACATCGCGGCGAGCCCGCCGCGCACCGGGACCGGCCACGGTCTCAGCACGCGGACGCCCGCCGCGCCCGCACCGAGCAGAACGAGGGTGACCACCACGACAATCACGAGAGGAGCCATCGGGAACCCTTTCACCAGCGAATCTAGACACTGACAAGATTGCTGGGCCGATGACATCTTGTCAATGACTAGATTTGGATTAGGGTGAGGGCGTGCCGAGCCGCCCGTACCACCACGGAGACCTCCGGCGTGCCGTGCTCGACGCCGCCGTCGCGGCCATCACCGAACACGGTGCCGCCGGGATCAGCCTGCGCGACCTGGCGCGCCGCGCGGGGGTGTCCCACGCCGCGCCGGTGCACCACTTCGGCGACAAGGCGGGCCTGCTCACCGCGCTCGCCGCCGAGGGCTACGAGATGCTGGCGGCGGCGCTCACCGAAACACGGGAACGCACCGGCGACTTCGTCGAGGCCGGTGTCACGTATGTGCGGTTCGCGCTCGGCCACCGCGCGCACTTCGCCGTCATGTTCTCCCCCGACCTCTTCCACGCCGACGACCCCGCGGTGTCTTCGGCGCGGGAAAGGACCTACGACCTCCTCGTCAGCGGTGCCCGCGCGGTCCGCGGCGAACCGGGGATCGCCGAAATCGCCGCGTGGTCGCTCGTGCACGGGTTCGCGACGCTGTGGCTGACCGGCGCGCTGCCGCCCGGGGCCGCCGACGACCCCGAGCGGTCAGCGCGGGCGATCGCCAGAATCCTCACCGGATCCTGACGGGCACCGGTCAGCAGAAGTTCGCGAGCCGCACGAAACCGCCGAGGTTTTCGTCGTCGGTGCCGAGGACGCCCGAAGCGGAACCGCAGGCGAGCGCCTCGATCTTGTGCCCCTGGTACTTCGCGACCGGGGTGGCGTCTTTGACGGTGTCGAGCGCGACGCGGTCACCGTCGAGCTTCACGGTGCCACCGCGGTAGAGCGCCGAGTCGAACGGGCCGTCGTCGCCGTTGTCCGAGGCCGAGGAGATCAGCAGCCCGCCGTCGGCCCGCACCTTCACGTCCGACACGTGCCGCACGTGCTTTTCGGGGTAGGGCGCGGTGAACTTCGCCGAAACCGGGTCCGAGAACGTGCCCTGCCCGAGGTCGACCGCCGCGGCCGAAACCACGCCAGGGTCCTTGTCCTTGCCGCGATCGGCCCACACCGCGACGGTCTTCCCGCCGATCGTGGCCAGCGCGAATCCCTCGTAGTTGGCCTTGTCGTCCACATCCGGCAGGGAGAACGACCGCACGACCGTCGCCTTCGCACTGTCCACAGTGATCAGGTACGCGGTGCCGGAACTGGCCAGCGCGACGAACTCGCCCGCCTTCCCCGGTACGGCGTCGATCGCCTCGAGATCGGATGGCAGCTCACCGGACCACGCGAGATCGGTCGAGGTCGCGGGCCCGGATGCCGGCACGCGCACGACCGCGACCCGGTTCTCGCCGTCCTCCTTGTTGTCCCGCACGATCACCGCATCGGTCTCGGCGGCGCTCGACGTCGTCACCGCCATCCCGCTGACTCCGCCGGTGATGCCGCTGCCGACCCGCTGCCACGCGGGATCGGCCTGCGCCGCCGGGCTCGCCACCAGTCCACACAGGCCGCACACGGCGGCGAGGGCAAGGTACGCCTTGGTCACGGACACTCCATTCGGGCCGAACTGCCTTCGCGGGCGGACGACTGGCGGCCGGCGCCCCTGTCCCGCATTCCAGTGATCGTTTCGTGCCGAACGCTACCGGTGCGATTCCGGTTCGGAAACCCGCTAACGGAGGGAAGCGGTAGCTGGTTGGGATCAAACGCCCAGCTCCGCCCGCTGGAGCACGGTGATCCCGGGCTACGCCAGTTCGGCGAGCCGGGTCAGCACCTCGCCGACCGAGCCCGCCGGGTCGGTGACCGGGAACTGGACCGCCCTGATCACGTGCCAGGGATCGACCAGCACCGTCAGCCGTTTCAGCCGGTCGACCCCGCCCGCGCGGAACGTGGGCAGGCGCAGCGCGGCGGTGAGTTCGAGGTCTTCGTCGGAGAGCAGCGCGAACGGGAGCGCGGCGTGCTCGGAGAACGCCCGTAGCTGGTCGGGGCGCTGCGTACTGACCCCGCGCACGGTGACTCCCCTGCCGTCGAACTCGCCGAAGCGATCGCGGTAGGTCGTCGATTCGAGGGTGCACCCCGGTGCGCCGGGGATGTCGGCCCAGCCAGGCGGCAGCGGATTCCCCTGCGGGGCGAACGCGCCGGGAAAGGCGTAGAGCACCGACCAGCCGGGGCCGGACGGCCGCACCCGCTCGCCCGCGTCGGAGACCAGGGGCGCCTCGGGCATCCGGGCGCCCACCAGCCCGTGCACCCGGCTCGCTTCGGCCGAGGTCGGCGAACTCGTCGCGGTGAGCGAGCCGTCGCCCGCGACGAAGCGGGTTCCCCAGTCCTGCAACGCGATGAGCACCGGCAGCAGCCCGCGGCCGGCGTCGGTCAGGTGGTACTCGAACCGCGGCGGGTGCTCCGAATAGTGCACCTTCGCCACGACTCCGTCCGCCACCAGCGCCTTGAGCCGCTCGGTGAGCGTCTTCCGGCTGATGTCCAGCTCCTGCCGCAGGGCGTCGAACCGGGTGTGGCCACCGGCGATCTCGCGGACGACGAGCAGCGTCCACCAGTCGCCGACCACGCTGAGCGCCTGGGCGATCGCGCAGTCGGCGTCGGCGAGTTCGCGGTACTTCACGGCTGCTCTTTCCGTCGGTGGCGCCTCCACCCTAGGCCGAGTTCCGATTGCGAACTCACTTCGCCTCGGCCGCCGGGCAAGATGGTCACATGCCCGCCCCGGCCGAACACGTGCTGCGACTGCTGGAGGCGCACGCCTTCTACGCGGATCGGGTCGACTGGACGGCAGCGGCCACCGGGGTCGCCGAGGCACTCGCCCGTGGCCTTTCCCTTGACGAAGCGCTGAAGCCGGTGTTCGCCGCGCTCGGCGACCGGCACAGCTCACTCCGGCAGGCGGAGGGCGGCACGCACACCGCCGCGAGCGCACTCCCGGACGGGCACCAGGGGCGCACGGGCTACCTGCGCCTGCCGGGATTCACCGGCGACCACCGGTCCTCGGCCGCGAAGCGGTACGTCAAGGCGGCGTGGGCGCTGCTGCGGCCGCCGTGCCCGCGCGGCTGGGTGCTCGACCTGCGCGGCAACCGCGGCGGGAACCTGTTCCCGATGCTCGCCGCGGCCGGGCCTCTGCTCGGCGCCGACGCCAGGCTGGCGTACCTGAAACGCGGCGGAAACCGCCTGACCTACCGCTACGCGCGCGGCACGGTCTACGCCGACGACCGCCGTCTCCTCTCGGTCCGCCGACCGCCATCAGACCTCCCCGACGCGCCGCTGGCCGTCCTCACCGACGCCCGCACCGCCAGCTCGGCCGAAGGCGTGCTCGTCGCCTGCCTCGGCCGCGCCGCCGGTGTCCGCGTCTTCGGCGCGCCGACCGCGGGCGTGCCGACCGGCAACGTCAGCCACCTCCTGCCCGACGGCTCCACGCTGGCCATCACCACCTCGCTGGCGACCGATCGCCTCGGCCGGTCCTATGACGGCCCGCTGCCCCCGGACGACCCCGGCGGTACCGAGGCGACCGCCGCCGCCTGGCTTGAAGCGAATCTGACATGACGGCGTCGCACTAACCCGGCAGGCACTGGACGCAGGTGTCCGATGTGGACGTTCTGCGTGCCGCGCCCCCGTTCGACCCCGATAGCCCGCGCGCGGTGACCGCCCTCGTCGAAGCGTCCTCTTCCTCCTCCTCCTCGGGCGCGCGCTCGCCGACGGCGCACCGACCCCTCCACTCCACAATGGACGAACTGGCATCGAGGATGCCGGCCGCCTGCTGCCGGTGCAGCGCCGGACGAACGGGACCGACAATGCGCCGGGAACGGCACGCCGCGCTGGAAACTCTCACCGAGCCGCCAAAACACGCGAACTAACCACTTTCAGCAACCCGATCGAGCCACTCACCGAAAAGAGCCCCGAACAACCCGGGCTGCTCAAGCTGAAGATTGTGCCCCGCCCCATCCAGTACCACGAAAGAAGCCCTGGGATAATGACCGAGCAACGCATACTGATCTTCATAACCGGTAACCGAATCCTGCCGCCCGGTCAGCACCAGGACAGGGCGCGCGTAGGCGGGACCCGTCTCGGGCACGACCGAAAGCGTCCAGTTCTCCCGCACCCGCGCCATCGCGGCCGCGTCGGCGAGGGCGAGCCCGGCCGCGATCTCCGCCCGGTACCTGGCCAGGATCTCCGGCGACTGCACGACCGCGATCCCGGTGAAATCGGCGGCCTCCTCGGGAGTCATCGACGCCACGAGCGCGGGATCCTCCTTGAGCACGACCGGAGGCGGCACGGTGCGCCGCGCGTGTTCGACCTCGGTGCCGATCGGGCAGATCAGCGCCATCCCCCGCACCTGGCCCGGCCGTTCGCGCACCAGCGCACGGGCGAGGTAGCCGCCGTAGGACTCGCCGACGAGCAGGAACGGCGCGGTGCCGATGTGCTCGTCGACGAACGACGACACCGCGGCCGCCATGTCGTCCGAGCCGCGCGCCGCGCCACCGGGCGACCTCCCCATCCCCGGCAGGTCGGGGTAGAGCCGCCGGTAGCCGGGCCGCCCGGCGAACACCGGTTCGAGGCAGCCGGACATCAGCCGGTGATCCGGTGTCCAGCCGTGCAGCGCCAGCACGGGAACCCCGGTGCCGAACTCTTCGAAGAACAATGCCTTCCCCCTCAGGTCTCCGACCAGGTCTAACAGAGGGGGCCGACAGTTTCACCGCGAGTCAGTCCGTGAGCACGGTGGCGGCGTCCGGTTCGGCGACCCGGAAGCTGAAACTTTCTTCCAGGTAAAGGGAAACCGTCTCGCCGTCGTGGTGGCTGTAGCCGACGGCGAGGTCCTGGCCGAGGTCGAGCCGGAAGTCCCCGCCGCCGAGGCTCAGCACGACCGCGCCGTCGAGCCCCGGTGCGCGCACGACCTTGCCCCCGCCCAGCACGCGGCGGAGGTGGTCGAACACGAGCAGCCCGCCGTGCTCGGTGCTCTCCACGATCCTGGTGTAGCAGGCCGGTCCGACGGCGAGCCCGAACGGACCGCCGATCCCGTTCTGCCGCAGCGCGTCCACCGCCTTGGCCACGACGCCCGGGTATTCCGCCGGGGCCTGCCCCAGCGCAGCGGCCGGGTACGGGCTGCTTCCGGCGATCCCGGTCATGCCCGCCTCGTCCCAGCCGTGGAAGACCGCGCGGTTCTCCAGCAGCGCCGCCTGGTGCGCGGCCCGGTCGAGATCGTCGAAGTCGAGGTCGTCGGCTCCGCGCTCCGCATCGTCGAGTTCGGCCCTGGACACCGTGAACGGCACGCGGAACTCGACGAGCGGGAGCACTTTCCGCTGGCGCACCAGCACTTCGCCGTCCTTGACCCCCGGCGGCGCCCCAAGCCCGCGCACGCGGCCGAGATCGGTCGCCGAGTGGTCCCACCCGTGCGGGCCGACGACGTCGACGAGCCGACGGGCGGCGAGGTGCGTGGACAACCGCTCCCGCGCCTCGTCGTCGACCTGCTTCCAGCCCGCGCCGGAAATCGGCGCGAGCTCGCGCATCAGGTGGTGCATCTCAGTCCTGTCCCTTCAGGCTGCCGATACCGAGTGAATGGTCCGCCGGACCGCTCCCCTGTTCTTCCTCGAGTTCGCGGACGTAGCGCTCCGGGTCGACGTCACTGGTGTCGAGGCCCTTCGTGCCCTCGTGCGCCGCCTTGAACTCGACGAACCGCCGCCCCAGTTCCTCGCGGAGGCCGGGGTCGGCGTGCCGCCGGAAGTCGGCGAGGCCGTCGTCCTCCTCTTCGGCCATGTGCTCGCTGTTCGCCACGCGTGCGCGCCGGACGGCTTCGAGCCACGCGGTGCTGCCGGGTGGATGCGTCGCCGCGTCGCGCACGGCGTCGCGGATGTCGTTGTGGTCGCCGACGGCGTCGAGCGTCTCCTCCTCGGCGTCGTCGCCGCGCTGGATCAGCTCCGGGTAGAAGATCTCCTCCTCCGCGGCCGCGTGCACGTCGAGGAGATCCGCCAGCGGCTGCCACACCTTCGCCAGCCCGGCGGGATCGGTGAGGTCGTCCAGGCGCGCGAACTGCCGCCGGAACCAGTCGTGGTCGTCGAGGATGAGGCTCGTGATGTCGGTCATCGGCGCCGCTCAGCCCGCGAAGGTGTCGGGATCGGGCCCGGTGCGCTGCCCGCGGTCCAGTTCGCCGAGCGCGCGGAGGTCCTCATCGGACAGTTCGAACCCGAACACGTCGATGTTCTCGCGGATCCGCTCCGGTGAGGCGGACTTCGGGAAGACGATGTTGCCGAGGGCGAGGTGCCAGCGGAGCACGATCTGCGCCGCCGTCTTACCGTGCTTGGCGGCGAGGCCGGTGACCACCTCGTCGCCGAGCACCGCACCCTGCGCGATCGGGCTCCACGCCTCGGTCGCGATCCCGTGCTCGTCGTGGTATCGGCGCAGTTCCGCCTGCTGCAGGTACGGGTGCAGCTCGATCTGGTTGACCGCGGGCACCGTGCCGGTCTCCTCGGCGAGCCGGTCGAGGTGCGCGGGCTGGAAGTTCGAGACGCCGATCGCGCGCGCCTTGCCGGCCTTGAGGATCTCGTCGAACGCCTGCCACGTCTTGACGTAGCGGTCCTTCATCGGCAGCGGCCAGTGGATCAGGTACAGGTCGACGTAGTCCATCCCCAGCCGCCGCAAGCTGCCTTCGAGCGCGGTGATGGCGTCGTCGTGGCCCTGCGCGTCGTTGGCGAGCTTGGTCGTGACGAACACGTCCTCGCGGGGCACGCCCGACTTCTTGACGCCCGCCCCGACGCCCTGTTCGTTGCGGTACATCTGCGCGGTGTCGATGTGCCGGTAGCCCGCGTCGAGCGCGAGCGCGACCGCGTCGGCCGTCCGGTCCGGCTCGATCTGGAACACGCCGAAACCGAACTGCGGGATGGTCACGCCACCGGTCAACCGGACCGTGGGCACCGTCGTGGTGGAAGTCATGCCCTCCGCCTACCCACCTCGCCGCGAGCGAAACCGGCAGGGCACCGGGACCCCTCGAACCGGTGAGGCCCGTCCGCCGCCGCACCCCGCCCGGCATGTCGGAGATCCGGGCGTAGGCCCGCGACGGGCGCGGCGCTAAGGTGAAAGCCGGTTGACGCCAACAGCCATCCAGTCCGCGCGGGGCAACGCGCGGGCTTTCTTCATCCGGCCCGGCACGCCCGGGCAACGGACTCCTCAGGGGAAAGGCTGGATGTCCTGTCGAACGCACTGCGAGCGGGGGTTCCGGTGATGCCGGACGAAGCCGCGCCCCTGCACGTCCTCCTGGTCGAAGACGACGACGGTGACGCCCTGCTCGTCGAGGAGTTCCTCGCCGACAGCGCTGCGCCGATCACCCTGGACCGGGTCACCACCATGGCCGACGCCCTCGGCGCCCCGGTGACGGCGGACTGCGTGCTGCTCGACCTGAACCTGCCGGACGCGGTCGGCATCACCGGTGTGACGAAGGTGCGCAGGCACGCCCCCGGCACCGCGGTGGTCGTGCTCACCGGGCACAACGACGAGGAGACCGGGATCGCCGCGGTCGCCGCCGGTGCCCAGGACTACCTGATCAAGGACCAGGTCGACGGGCTGCTGCTGATCAAGGCGCTGCGGTACGCGCACGAGCGCAGACGGGCCGAGCAGGTCGAACAGCAGCTACTCGAGCAGCAGCTGCTGGCGAGCGAGAATTCGCGGCTCGAGCGCGGGCTGCTGCCGACGCCGCTGCTCGCGGACCCGCACCTGGACCTGACCACCCGGTACCGCCCCGGCCGCGACGGGTCGCTGCTCGGCGGCGACTTCTACGACGCCGTCGAACTCGCCGACGGCACGGTCAACGTGATCATCGGGGACGTCTGCGGGCACGGGCCGGACGAGGCCGCGCTCGGCGTGGCGCTGCGGATCGCGTGGCGGGCGCTGGTGCTGGCCGGGCTCCCCTCCGGCGAGGTGCTGACCATGGTGGAACGGGTGCTGCGGCACGAGCGGATCCGCTCGGTGTTCGCCACCGTGTGCATGGTGACGGTGGCGGCGGACCGCGCGTCGCTGCGGATGAGCCTCGCCGGGCACCCGCCGCCGTTGCTGATCACCGGGGACGACGGCGAGCTGCTGCCGAACGACCGGCTCGGCGTGCCGCTCGGGGTGGTCGACGACGCGCGGTGGGAGCCGCTCGAGGTTCCGCTGCCGCCGGAGTGGTCGCTGCTGCTCTACACCGACGGCGTGTTCGAAGGCCGCGTCGAGGAGGCGGTCGAGCGGCTCGGTCACGAGGAGATGGCGAAGCTGGTGCTCGGGATAGCCGGGCGGGAGCCAGACCACGGCAAGGTGCTCGACGAGCTGATCGCCACCGTGGAAGGCCTCAACCGCGGCCCCCTCGACGACGACGTCGCGCTGGCGATGCTGACGCACCGGGGCGGCCGATGAGCGGCGCTCGCGGGCGGATGCGCCAAAAGGGATCGGACGCCGTCTCGCGAAGCGGGGCGATCGCATGAGCGATCACATCCGGCGCTGGTCGCTGCGGCGGTGGGCGGCGCTGCTCGGGTTCGCCGAGGCGGTGCTCCTGCTCGCCGCGCTGGTGGGCGGCGGGATCGCGCTCAACACCTTCAGCGACGCGCGCACCCGCCTCGTCGATCAGAGCGGCCCTGAGCTGTTGCAGGCCACCGCGCTCTCGACCGGCCTGCTGAACCAGGAGACCGGCCTGCGCGGTTACCTGCTCACCAAGCAGACCGACTTCCTGACCCCGTACGAACAGGGCAAGCGGCAGGAGGCGGCCGCGGTCGCCGAGCTGCGGCGCCTCGGCGCGACGCCGGGCACCGAAGCCGGTGCCGACCTGGACGCGGTCCAGCGAGCCGCCGCGGCCTGGCAGGCCGAAGCGCGTCCCGACACGCCACCGCCGCAGGTCGACCGCGGCAAGGACCTCTTCGACGCGGTGCGCACCGCGCTGGACGCCCAGCAGCGCCACCTCACCGCGGCCAGGGACGCCGCCCGCGAGAGCCTCGCCGCCGCGACCACCTTCCTCACCACCATGCTCGCCGTCATCGCGGCACTGGTGCTGATCCTGTTCGTGTTCGTCTACCTCGGATTCCGGCGCTCGATCACCCGGCCGGTCATCCGGCTGGCCGAGCAGGTCAGGGCGGTGTACGCGGAGGACCTGCGCCGGGAGGTGCGCGGCGAAGGGCCGCGCGAGGTGGTGCAGCTCGGCGAGGACGTGGACGCCATGCGGCGGCGCATCCTCGACGAGGTCGCCGAGCTGAAGCACGCGCACGAACTGCTCGACACGCGCACGCACGAGCTGGAGCGGTCCAACTCCGACCTGGAGCAGTTCGCCTACGTCGCCTCGCACGACCTGCAGGAGCCGCTGCGCAAGGTGGCGAGCTTCTGCCAGCTCCTGCAGCGCCGCTATTCCGGCCAGCTCGACGAGCGGGGCGAGCAGTACATCGAGTTCGCCGTCGACGGCGCGAAGCGGATGCAGAGCCTGATCAACGACCTGCTGTCGTTCTCCAGGGTGGGCAGGCGCGCGGGCGACCACGTCGTCGTCGACACCGGTGAGCTGCTCGACCAGGCGCTGGCCAACCTGGACCCGGTGGTCGAGGAGACCGGCGCCGTCATCACCCGAGGCGCGCTGCCCGAGGTGCGCGGTGAGGCGACCCTGCTGACCGCGGTGCTGCAGAACCTCGTCAACAACGCGCTGAAGTTCCGGGACGAGGCGCCGCCGGAGGTGCGCGTCGACGCGGAGCGCGACGGCGGCGATTGGGTGTTCTCGGTGACCGACAACGGGATCGGCATCAACGAGGAGTACGCCGAACGGATCTTCGTGATCTTCCAGCGGCTGCACGCCAAGAGCGCCTACCCGGGCACCGGGATCGGGCTCGCGATGTGCCGCAAGATCGTCGAGTACCACGGCGGGCGGATCTGGCTCGACACCACCACTACCGAAGGCACCCGCTTCCGCTTCACCCTGCCCGCGCTCGAGGAGCCGGAGGCTACCGAGAACGCAGCGCACGCGGACCCCGTGAAAAGTGAGGAAGAATGACCGAATCGCTGGACCCGATCGACATCCTGCTCGTCGAGGACGACCCCGGTGACGTCCTGATGACGAAGGAGGCATTCGAGCACCACAAGATCAAGAACACCCTGTCGGTGGTCGCGGACGGCGTGGAAGCGTTGCAGTTCCTCCGCCGGGAGGCGCCGTACGAAGAAGCCCCGAGGCCGGGGCTCGTCCTGCTCGACCTCAACCTGCCCCGCATGGACGGGCGCGAGGTGCTGAGCGAGATCAAGGCGTCGCCGGAACTGCGCTCCATCCCGGTCGTGGTGCTGACCACCTCCGAGGCGGAGGAGGACATCCTGCGCAGCTACGACCTGCACGCGAACGCCTACGTCACCAAGCCGGTGGACTTCGACCGGTTCGTCGAGGTGGTCCGCCAGATCGACGACTTCTTCGTCACCGTGGTGAAGCTCCCCCGCTGACCGGCGCGGGGTGTTTCCCCTGAAGCGGGTTGGGTCGCGTGCCTGCCCCGAAGGTGACCTTCAGGGACTCTGACGCCACTTTTCCCACCTTCGCGGGTATGCGGCCGGAGCCTGCTTATGCCCTGGCTCGTAAATAAGCAGATTCGCCGGGCACAGCAAGATCACCCCTCCACCGGAGGCGCGCGCCCCTATTTTCACCCCTGGCAGGACGTCTCCGCCCGGGACACAGATGACTGAAGGTGCCCTTCACGGCATCTGGGTTCCCGAAGGTCACAGTGATGATGTGTGCGCGTCGATTCGGGTGCGATGGGTGGCGGAAGCGTGGAGCCGCCCGGGGCTTGGTCCCTGAAGGTCGCCTTCGGGGAATCTGACGCCGCGATCTCGACCCTCGCGACGCGCGGCATGGTGATGCTGAAGCCCTGAAGGTGCCCTTCGCGGCTCAGATTCCCTCAAGGGCACCTTCAGGGCAGAGGGCCTCGCCCCAGCCTCTGCAGGAGCATCCTTCAGAGCACGCGGAAGCCGTCATTTCCTTGCTGTACGGCGTGTTCACGGATGGATGTCCCGTGATGGTCACCATGACGGCATCCAGTGCCGTCATGGTGACCATCGGCATCGGGGCACTCAGACCCGCGACATCCGCCGCACGACCCGCAGCCCCACCAGGAGCAGCACCGCGGCCAGCACCACGAAGACACCGAACTCGGCGAACTGGAAGAACCCGAGCCGGTCCGCCGGCTGGAAGTCGCGGTAGTTCGAGACCACCCCGTTCTGCCGCAGGCAGGCGTGGTAGTCCTGCGCGGTGTGCACGGAGCTGCCCGTGTTGCAGACGCGCGGGAAGTCGATCGGGTTACCGGCGGCGTCCAGGTTCCCGGAGGCGACGGACAGCGAGTTGGGCTGCATGACGCTCGTCGCGGGGCCGTCCACGCCGATCGGGTTCGTCTCCCGCACCGGGGTCTGGAAGTACGGGCGCACGAACCGCTCGACGACGGCGCGCACCCCGACGAACAGCGCCAGCGTGACCCCCATCGACGTCACGGTCCGGCGGCAGATCGCGCTCACCGCCAGCCCGAGCGCGAACCCGAACAGCGCGTAGGCGGCCTGGGTGAGCGCTACGTCGTCGAAGTACGGCGACCGGAAGAGGCTGAACACCGGCGGGTACTGCGCGGGCGCTTCGAGGATGCGGTGCATCATGAAGCTCGCGGTCACCCCGAGCGCCACGCTGAAGGCCACCGCGACGACCGCGAGCACGGTCGTCTTGACCGCCAGCCAGCGCAGCGGGGACACGTCCTGGCTCCACACCAGCAAATGCGTCCGCTGCTCGTACTCCTTCGACAGCAGCGGAGCGGCCCAGAACACCGCGATGAGCCCGCTGAAGCCGAGGACCCCGGCCAGCAGGAGCTCCCCGAGATCGGAGATCTGCCGGAGCCCCGGCAATCCGATGAGGTCCGCGTCCTTTTCCACATTGGCCGAAACCCACAGCATCGCCGCGATGGCGGCGAGCACGAGCACCCCGGTGCCCACCAGCATCAAGCGGTGCTGGCGCCAGGTGACCCCGATCAGATCGCGCCAGCCGACCGTGGCGCGCGGTGGCCGTTCGGCCACGACAGCGGTCGCCGTCATGCCCGTCCTCCCTTCCTGGTCCTGGCGAGCTGCGCCAGTACGAAGTCCTCCAGCGTCACCGGGCGCACGGTCCACGGTGCGGCGACCACGGGCGCGGCCTGGTCTTCGGGCAGCCGGACGAGGAACGTCGACTGCTTGCCCCGGTGCCGGGCTTCCACCACCTCGCCCGGTCCCGGCGGCGCGTCGGCGGCCGGTCCCACGTAGTGCACGTGCGACTGGAGCAACTCGTCCATGTCACCGTCGACGACGAGCCCGCCGTGCGCGAGCAGCAGCAGGTGATCGGCGACGCCGCCGAGCTCCGCCACCACGTGCGTGGAGAGCACGACGGTCATGCCGCTGGCTTCGACCTCGGTCAGCAGCTCGGCCATCACCTCGCGGCGCACGAGCGGGTCGAGGTTCGCCAGCGGTTCGTCGAGCAGCAGCACGTCCGGGCGGGAGCCGACGGCGACCGCGAACGCGACCTGGGCCTGCTGGCCACCGGAGAGCTTGCCGCACGGCCGGTCGAGCGGGACTTCGAACCGGGTCAGCCAGTCGTGCGCCCGTTCGGCGTCCCACACGGTGTTCAGCTTCGCCACGAGCCGCAGCAGGTCCGGTGCCTTGAGATGGCGGTACACCGGCTTCTCCTGCGCCACGAACGCGACCCTGCCCTCGGTGGCCACCGAGCCTTCGTCCGGTGTGAGCAGCCCGGCGAGCACGCTCAGCAGCGTGGTCTTCCCGGCGCCGTTCGCCCCGATGAGCGCGGCCACCTTGCCCTTCGGCAGCTGGAACGAACAATCGCGCAGTGCCTCGTGTTCGGTCCGCTTCGGCAGCAGCCTGCGATATCGCTTCGTCAGGCCACCCGCCCGCAACGCGACCTCGGCCGCGCTGTCGACCTGATCGGCCACAGCGGTCGTCATGCGATTTCCACCCCTTCTTCGGCGAGGACGACCCGGAGCAGGGCGTCCACGTCCTCGTTTTCCAGCCCGGCGGTCCTGGCCTTGGCGACCCAGTCGGCGAGGCCGGCGCGCAGCTCGGCCATCACCTCGGGATCCACCGTGCCCAGCCCCGCCTTGACGAACGTGCCAGCCCCCTGGCGGGCTTCGACCAGCCCGGCGAACTCGAGTTCGCGGTAGGCCTTCAACACGGTGTTGGCGTTGACGCCGCTGGTGCCGACGACGTCGCGCACCGTCGGCAGCCGGTCCCCCGGTCTCAGCCAGCCGAGCCGCAAAGCCTCCTTGACCTGCCGCACGAGCTGCAGGTACGCGGGGAGGCCGCCGGCACGGTCCACTCGGAACTCCACCACAGCACCTCCAAATTGTTCTACTGAACTAATACACTAGTTGACTGGATCGGACCTGTCGTGTCAAGGTGTGATCGTTCGCCGGTTCGGGGCAGCGGACATGACGGGTGGGGTGGCGATCGGGGGCCACCCCACCCGGTTCACCCCGTCCACATCGGACGGATCAGGACAGCCGAAACCCCAGTGCACAAGAGAAATCATTCCGTGCGGCCGCGATGTCCACTTCGGACACTCCAGGGCGGCGGAGGATGCCGAGCGGGGCGCGGGCCCTCACGCGGGGAAGGCGCGCACCTGGTAGTCGTCCTCGGTCGCGGGTACCGCGGCCAGCCTCGGCTTACGGGGACGGGACGGCTTGCCCGCGGTGCCCGTCCTGCCCGCCGCCGGCCCCACCGGGAAGGGCTGGCCGGAAAACACGTCGAGGGCGGCGGCGGCCACCTCGGGCGGCGCGGTTTCGATGATCTCCTCGATGTCCTGCGCCCGCGGATCGCCCAGCTGCTTCATCACCACCACGGCGGACTCCCAGCAGCCGCGGGCGAGGCCGGGGTGCCCCGCGGCGTTGAGCGTCTTGGCCAGGTCGACGTAGACGATCGCCTCCCAGCGCCGGTTGCCGATCCGCCGGAACGCGTGCAACGCCTTCCCGAGCACCCTGATCGCGCTCGCGTACCGCCCGGACGCGGCGTAGGCCCGGCCGAGGTTGTGGTCGTTCCGCGGGCCCTCGTCGGGGTCGCCGAGCTCGGTGAACAGCACGCTCGCCTGCTGGTGGCACTCCATCGCGCGTTCGAGATCACCCGCGACGCAGTGCGCCATGCCGACGCTGTCGAGGTTCAGCGCGATACCGCGCTTGTAGCCGACCTCGCGGCAGCGCTCCAGCGCCTCGGTGCCGTACCGGATCCCGTTCTCGGGATCGCCCATCGAGGTGTGCGCCATCCCGAGGTTGCCCAGCGCCATGCCCTGGCCCCTGCGGTCGCCGACATCGCGGAAGCACGCGTGCGCGAGGCGGAAGTAGTGCTGGGCGGTGGCCCATTCGGCCTGGTCGAGGTGGAAGCAGCCCAGCGAGTTGAGGGTGTAGGCCTCGCCGGCGCGGTCGCTCGCGGAGCGCGCCGCGCGGCAGGCGATCTCCAGGAATTCCAGGCCCTCCGGCCACGGGATGCGGCGTTCGAGGAAGCTGGTCATCGCGATCGCGATCCGCCATGCGTACGCGCCCCAGCCGTGCGTCGCGCCCCAGGTGACCACGGACCGCAGGCACTCGTACTCCTGCTCGAACCACCGCATCGCGGCGTCGTGGTCGGCGAACTCGGGCACCGGCCGCATCGCCTGGTACGGCTCGACGAAAGCGCGGCGGCGGTGCGGCATGAGCACCGTGTCGGCGCTGACCACGGCGTGCAGGTACCAGTCGAAGACGCGGTTGAGCGCGGGTTCGCTCTCCGCGAGGCTCTCGTTCCGCCGTGCCTCGTCGGTGGCGTACAACCGGATCAGGTCGTGCAGCTCGTAGCGCTCCGGGCGGCGCTGCTCGACCATGTGCGCGGCCACGAGCTGGTCGAGCGCCAGCTTCGCGCGCGCCACCGGCAGGTCGGCGAGCGCCGCGACGGCCTCCACCGTGATGTCGTTCGCCGGGTACAGGCCCAGCTTGCGGAACACGGCGGCCGCACCGGGGTCGAGCGTGTGGTACGACCACGACAGCGCGGCCCGCAGGTCGGTGTAGGGATCGTCCGCGCCTGCCCCGAAGTTGTCGAGCCTCGCCACCTCGTCGGCCAGCGCGTGCACGACCTCGGCGAGGCTGTCCGCGCGCTGCGCGCGCTCGGCGACGATCGCCAGCGCCAGCGGCAGCCGGTCGCACAGGTCCACCAGCCGGGCCGAGGCCTCCGGCTCCGCGCGCACCCGGTCCGCACCGACCCCCACGCCGAGCAGCGACAGTGCCTCGTCGTGCCCGAGCCGGTGCAGCGTCACCCGGTGCGCACCGTCCCGGATGGACAGTGGGCGGAGCTGGTTCCTGCTGGTGACCACGACCAGGCTGCCGGAGCCGGGCAGCAGCGGGCGCACCTGCTGCGCGTCGCGGGCGTTGTCGAGCACGATCAGCGCCCGCC
Source organism: Amycolatopsis minnesotensis (assembly GCF_039529815.1). Taxonomy (NCBI): domain Bacteria; kingdom Bacillati; phylum Actinomycetota; class Actinomycetes; order Pseudonocardiales; family Pseudonocardiaceae; genus Amycolatopsis; species Amycolatopsis minnesotensis. The sequence continues at coordinate 225,116 of NZ_BAAANN010000010.1, forward strand.
TGCCCGCGAGGCTGCTCCGCAGCATGGCGGCGCGCTCGTCGATCTCGGCAGGCATGTGCTCGTTCGACACGCCCAGCGCGCGCAGCACGCTTTCCAGCGCCGCCGCGGCTTTGACCGGCTCGCCGGAGGAGAACCCGCGCAGGTTCAGGTACAGCTGCACGTCGGGGAAGCGGTCCCGCACCCGGTGCGCCCAGTGCAGTGCGAGCGTGGTCTTCCCGGTGCCCGCCGCCCCGTCGATCGCGACGATCACGGTCGGCGCGCTCCCTTGCGCGGAGTCCGGCGAGTCCGCTGTGGACCTGCCGGGCAGCAGGGCGTCCAGTGCCTCGAGATCGCTTTCCCTGCCGGTGAACCTGGCGTTGTCGTGCGGTAGCTGGTGCGGCCCCGTCCTGGCCTCCCGCTTCGGCGGGGAAGGCTGCGAGACCGTGCCGTCGACCAGTACCGCGTGGTGGAGGCGCTGCAGCTCGTCACCGGGGTCGATACCGAGCTCGTCCCCGAGCAGCGTGCGCACCCGCTGGTAGGCGGCCAGCGCGTCGGCGCGCCGGCCCGACCGGTGCAGCGCGGTGATCAGCCGGAACCACAGCGATTCGCGCAGCGGGTAGGTGTTCGTCAGGTCCCACAGCTCGGCGACCAGCGCGCCCGAGCGGCCCTGCGCCAGTTCGAGGTCGACGCGGCGTTCGGTCGCGGTGAACCACTCTTCGGTCAGCTTCGGGACGACGTCGCGATCGATCCAGGTGGAGTCCACCCCGGTGAACGGCTGCCCGCGCCAGAGCCCGAGCGCTTCGCGCAGCAGCGCGAGCTCTTCGTCGACGGACGCGGCCTTCCGCGCGCGGTCGAGTGCGTCGCGGAACCGGAACAGGTCGACGGCGGCGGTGGGCAGGTCGATGCGGTAGCCGATGCCCGAACACGTCAGGATCCGGTCGTTGCCCAGCAGCCGCCGCAGGCGGGACACGTAGGTGGCCAGCGTGCCCCTCGCGTCGGCGGGCAGCTGCTCGGTCCACAGCCGTTCGGCGAGCGCGTCGATGCGCATCGGCCTGCCGCCCGACACCAGGAACGCGGCCAGCAGCACCCGCAGATGGCCCGCGGGCACCACCACGGGTCCATCGGGCGCGGTGACCTCCCACGGCCCGAGAACCCGGAAGTCCATCTCCTGGTCCACCAGCGCTCAGCCCTCGCTCGCCACCGTCGGTGACTTTCGCGTCATTCCCGCACTCCTGCCGTGACCGTTCACCCCAGCGCCCGGTCCGTTGCGCCGGGGACCGCCGCCCGCGGTCCGCGAGCGGATACCCGGTCAGCGTAACCGGATGACGCGCCGTAGGTGAACAGTTGACTGGAGAGGACCCCGCCGGTGCCCGCGCAGGCCTGATCGGGACCGGGCCGTGACATTGAGTGAGCGCTCGCTCAGCAGGCTCCGGAACCCGCCCGGTCCTCACAGGCTGGTGAACGCCAGCTTCACCCCCAGCGCCACGAACGCGCCCGCGAAGGTGCGGCGCATCCACCTGAGCACCGACGGCCGCGAGAGCACCTTGTCCCGCACCGCGGCGGCGACCAGGCCGTAGGCCGCGAACACCACGAACGTCAGCGCCATGAACACCGCGCCGAGTTCGAGCATGCGCGTGACCGGTGCCGGGTCGGCGGCGGCCACGAACTGCGGCAGGAACGCGACGAAGAAGATCGACAGCTTGGGGTTGAGGATGTTCACCAGCACGGCGGTGATCGCGACCCTGGCTGCCGACGGCGGGGTGTTCTGGGCCTCCTCGACCTGCAGCGTGCCGCGTTCGGTCAGCGTGCCCCACGCGATGTAGAGCAGGTACGCCACCCCGGCGTACTTCAGGACGTCGAACACCACGGGGCTGGCGTGCAGCAGGGCGGCGAGGCCGAGCACGGTCGCGGCCAGGTGCGGCACGATCCCGATCGTGCAGCCGAACGCGGCGACGACGCTCGCGCGCCAGCCGCGGGACAGCCCCGCCGCCAGGGTGTACAGGACCCCGGTACCCGGTGACACCGTGACGATCAGCGCGGTCACCAGGAATTCGACGCTCACCGGAGTGCTCCGTCTTCTGCCGCTTCGAACTCGAACAGCCGCGCGTCCGGCGTGATGCGCATCGAGGGTCCACAGTGGACACCGAGGCCGTCGAGCAGCTCGCTTTCCAGCGCGTCGAGATCTTCGGACGCGTTCTCGTGCAGAGCTTCGGCGACGACGAGCACCCGGCCGGTCCGGTCCGTGACGACCGAACGCGCGCTCTGCCGGAACGCCCAGCGCCGCGAGTGGGCGTGGCCCTCCTCGTCCACGTAGACGATCTCGCCCGGTGCCGGGTGTTCCGCGGCGCCCTGGAACGTTTCGTACTTCTCGGTGCCGTGCGCGGGCCGGATCGTGAGCCCGCCCGCGACCCGGCCGACGTCGAGCGCCGCGACCGGGATCGCGAACCGCATCGAGACGAAGTTCAGGTAGTCGACGAGCGGGTGGCGCACCGGCATGTCACCGTGCTTGCGGTAGCGGCGGAGCAGCGCCTCGGACGCGCACCGGTACTGGGTCGGCTTGAGGCCCATCGCCGCGAAGGCGTCGCGCCACGCGGCGATCTCGGGCATCGCGGATTCGGTACGCTCGGCGACCCGCGCGTCGACACCCGCGCGCAACGCCTCCTGGCGCGCGGTGGTGCCGTCGAGGCCGAGCACGTCCTCGACGACCACGGCCACCGCGCGCAGCCGGGGGTGCGCGGCCCAGACCGCGTCGTCGTGCCGCAGGAAAAAGGGAGCCATGCGCCCACCCTGCTGCCACACTGGTCTGATGAACAGGTCCAACGGCGACACGGTTCAAAGGTCCATAACTCCGGGCTCGGACTTCCTCCAGCTCGATGTGGGGCAGGCGCCCGCCGGCGGGCTCTCCGACTGGCTGGCCGGGCGGCTGCGGCTCGCGGTCTCCGACGGCAGGCTCCCGGTGGGGAGCAGGCTCCCCGCCACCCGCACCCTGGCGGCCGAGCTGAACGTGTCACGCGGGGTCGTCACCGAGGCGTACCGGCGCCTGATCGAAGACGGGCACGCGGCGGGGCGCGGGCGGGGCGGCACCGTGGTGGTGGCCGCGCCGGTCGCGGCCACGGCGCCCGGCGGGGCCACGGCACGGCGGGACAGCCCGTCCGCGGTCTTCCCCGCCGATCCGGGCATCGAGGTGTTCGACACGCTGCGCGCGGCACCGGCGAGGATCGACCTCTCCCCCGGCATCCCCGATCTGAGCGCGTTTCCGCGCACGGCGTGGCTGCGGGCGGAACGAGCCGTGCTGAACGAACTCTCGGCAGCACACTTCGGTTACGGCGACCCCCGTGGCGCACCCGCGCTCCGGCTGGCGGTCGCCACCTGGCTGGCGCGCAACCGCGGTATCAGGGCCGATCCCGCGGAGGTGATCGTGACCGCGGGCGTCGCGCAGGCGCTCGGGTTGTTCGCGCAGGTGCTGCGGGCCGACGGGCTCACCGAGATGGCCGTGGAGGACCCCAGCTCGCTCGGCGCCCGCCAGCACCTGGCGAACTGGGGGCTCGCGACCCCGCCCGTACCGGTCGACGACGGCGGCCTCGTGGTCGATGCCCTGCGGGCGAGCGGTGCGTCCGCCGTGCTGCTCACCCCGGCGCACCAGTTCCCCACCGGCGCGGTGCTCGACGGCGAGCGGCGGCGTGAGCTCATGCGCTGGGCGGCCGAAGGCGGCATGGTGATCGAGGACGACTACGACGCCGAGCACCGCTACGACCGGCCGCCGGTGCCCGCGCTGCGGGAAATGTTCCCCGAACAGGTCTGCTACGCGGGCAGCGTGTCGAAATGGCTCGCACCGGCGCTGCGCGTCGGCTGGGTGCTCGCGCCGAAGCGGTACCACGACGCGATCGTCGCCGCGAAGCGCTACGCCGATCTCGGCAACCCGGTGCTGGCCCAGCTCGTGCTGGCGAGGCTGATGGACTCCGGCGAGATGGAGCGGCAGCTGAGGTTCGCGCGCAGGCGCAACCGCCGCCGCCGCGACGCGATGATCGAAGCGATCGACGCCTTCCTCCCCGGCGCGACGGTGCACGGCGCCGCGGCGGGGCTGCACCTGATGGTCACCTTCGAAACCGCGATCTCCGACGCCGACCTGGCGACGCGGGCGCTGGCCCTGGGGGTCAAGGCGCAGCCGCTGTCCTGGCACGCCCAGCTGCGCTCGAAACCGGGGCTGGTGCTCGGGTACGCGGCCAGGACACCGACCGAGATCGGCGACGGGATCGCCACGCTGGGGCGGATCGTCGCGGAGACCTGACGGTCAGATCGCGGTGTCGTCGCGTTCGTCCCGCGCCCGCAACAGGTCCTCGCGGGCGCGGGAGACCCGTGACCGCACGGTGCCGATTGGGCACCCCGTGACCTCGGCGGCTTCGGCGTAGGACAACCCGAGGAACTGGGTCAGCACGAGCGCCTCGCGCCGGTCGTCGTCGAGGGTGCCGAGCAGGGCGCCCAGTTCGATCATGTCCTCGAACCCCGCGGTGCCCCGGTCGCGCGCGGCCTTGCCCTCGGCGGCGCTCTCCCAGTCCGCGTCGGCGACCCTCGGCCTCGCCGAGGCGGCCCGGATCTGGTCGACCACCACCCGGCGCGCGATGGACAGCAGCCACGTCCGCGACGAGGACCGGCCCGCGAACCGGGACAGCGACCCGAACGCGCGGAGGTAGGTCTCCTGGGTCAGGTCGTCGGCCAGTGCCGGGCTCGCGCGGTGGGCGAGGAAGCGCCACACGTCCGCCTGGGTCGCGCGCACCCACGCCTCGAGCGCCTGGCGATCGCCGCGGGCGGCGGCCAGCGCGAGATCGGTGGTCCGCTCGTCGGTCTGCCGGTCGTGGGGCACGGACCCGACGGTAGTACATCGGGGTGCCGGGAACCGCCGGGCCCGCCCGTCCGACTATCTGTTCGTGAGCTGTGAACTCTTCCGCGAAGCGCTGTCGGCCAGGATCGACGGCGAATCAGGGCCGCTGCCTGCGGAGAAGGTGGACCAGCACCTCGACGCCTGCGCCGCGTGCCGCCGCTGGTACGAAGACGGCGTCGCGCTCCGGCGCTCGATGCTGCTGCGCGCCGCGCCCGCGGTGCCCGATCTGACCGCGGTGATCCTCGAAAACTCCCCGCCGCCGGCACGGGAGAAGTGGGGGCTGCGGATGGCGCTCGGCGTGGTCGCGCTCGTCCAGTGCGCGCTCGCCTTCGCCCAGCTCCTCGGCATGGACACCGGCACGCACGGCGGGCACGCCGGGGTGCTGGACGGGCATCTGGTCAACGAGGGCGCGGCCTGGAACCTCGCGGTCGGCATCGGCCTGCTGTGGGCGGCGCTGCGCACCAAGGCGGCGGGCGGGCAGCTCCCGCTCATCGGCGGGTTCGTGCTGGTGCTCACGGTCATCTCGGTGGCCGACGTGGTCGGCGACCGGGTCACCCCGGAGCGGCTGGCCTCGCACGGGTTCGTGGTGCTCGGGCTGGTGCTGCTCGTCGCGGTGCACCGCGCGCACCGCGCGGACCACTCGCCGGGGCCGGTCCTCGCCGACGCCGAGCGCACGCGGGAATCCGTCGTCACCACCGACGGCGCGCTGGCCCTGCTGGACACCGCCGAAGCCACCGGGCCCGACCGGCGGTCGCGGCGCCGCCCGACGGGACAGCACCGCGCCGCCTGAGGGGTCACGGGCGCCAGTACCTCGCCTCGGGGTAGCGGGCCGACGGGCCGTCGAAGAGCGGTTCGGTGCACCCGCGCAGATGGTGGTCGACGAAGGCGGCGACGTAGGCACGCGTGATCTCGACGCCCCGCGCGCCGGTCAGCGGCTCCCCCGGATCGTGGTCGAACTGGTCCGCGAGCAGGACCACGTCGCTGAACGAATAGTGCTGCCCGGCGTCGAAGGTGAGCCACCGCTTCCAGTCCGTGGACGCCGCCCAGGCCCGGTCCCAGAACGGTGAGCCCGGTGCGTTCTCCGGAGCGCCCAGCATCAGGTACGGGCGATCCGCGCCCACCGCGGAAACGCCGGAGATCCCGTCCATGGTCACGCCGGCGCCGATCCTCGGGTCCGCATGCATCGCGGGGACCACGGTGTTGCCACCGGCCGAATGCCCCGCCAGCGCGATCCGCCCGGCGTCGATGAGCCTGCCGCCGCCCCACACCGGGCGCGGGCCGGTGAGCCGGTCGAGGACGAACGACACGTCGGCGGCGCGGCCCGCCGCGATCCGGTCCGGGTCGGGGTGCGCGCAGGCGGCGCATCCGGTGGTGCGCCCGTCCGGGAACGTGGTGGCGACGGCCTCGTGGTCGTGCCCGATCCCGGCCACCGCGTAGCCCCTGCTCGCGAGTTCCTCCGCGAGCGAGGACAGGGTCGCGCGCGGCATCCTGAACCCCGGCGAGAGCACCACGAGCGGCGCGCGCCGGCCGAGCGGCCGCGCGTCCGCAAGGGAATTCGTGCGGACCCTGGTGAGCGCGTCCGAGGGAGCGACGCCGAACTCGGCGGTCAGCGCGGCCGACTCCGCCTGGCTCAGGTACGGCGTCGGCATCCCGGTACGAACGTGCGCCGGGTACCACATCGTCACCATCAGGTGCCGCCGTTCGGCGGGCACCCACGGATCGGCGCGGGCGTCGTCGCGCAGCGCGAAGGAGGTGGTGCCCACGGGCAGCGCACCGGTCGGGCGCGGCAGTTCGAGGCGCACCCCGACCTCGGCTGCCCGCGCTTGCGCCGCTCCGGCGGGGAGCACCGGTGCCGCCGCCGTCACGGCGAGCACGAGGGCGGGCACCGCGAAAAGTGTTCTCATGCCGTCAGCCTCGCCCGGCGCGGGCACCCATCGCATCCGGGACGACCCCGAGCCGCCCCTGAACGCCAGTCAGCCCCCGGTACCACGACCCGTCTGTCCACTGTGGAGTGTTAGGATTCCGCGATGAGCGCTGATGTCGCCCGTACCCGCCTCGGACCGATCGAGTACACCCGTGAGGGCGACGGGGTGCCCGTGCTCGTGTTGCACGGCACGCCCGGCGGTGTGGACGCCGCCGGGCTGATGGCCGGGTTCCTGCCCCGCCCGGAGTTCTCGCCGATCCTGGTGTCCAGGCCGGGCTATCTCGGCACCGGACTGGGCGAGCGGCGCACGGTCGACCAGCAGGCCGATCTGCTCGTCGCGCTGCTCGACGAGCTCGGCATCGACCGCACCGCACTCCTTTCCTGGTCGGGAGGCGGGCCGGTCGGCTACCGGATCGCGGCGCGCCACCCCGGCCGCGTGACCGCGCTCGTGGCCTTCGCCGCGCTCAGCAAGGGCTTCGTCGAGCCTCCCCCGAACCTCTTCGACCGGCTGCTGTTCGGCACCGGCGCGGGCCAAAAGCTGCTCCGCGCGGTCAGCGCCGTGCTGCCCAAGGTCTACGTCACCGGCGCGCTCGAGAACGAGGGGGCGCTGTCCCGCGAGCAGTTGCGCGCGCAGGCGGACGCGGTCCTCGCCGACCCCGTCCAGCGCGCCTTCATGCTCGCCCTCATCCCGACGACCGCTCGGACCGGCGCCCGGAAAGCGGGCTGCGACAACGACTTCGAGCAGTTCGCGGCGATCGGATCCCTCGACCTGGGTTCGATCGCCGCACCCACGCTCCTCGTCCACGGCGACGCGGACACCGACGTCCCGCCGGAGCACGGTGCCCACGCGGCGGCCATGATCCCCGGCGCGCGCCTGCTCACCGTCGAAGCCGGCACCCACCTGTGCCTCTACGCCCACCCCGACGCCCGTGACGTACAGCGCCAGGTCCTCGACTTCCTGCGGGCCCCATGACCCCGCCTTCACACCGCGGAGCATCCTCTACGCGGCTTTGGCAAGTGCGGTGAAATAGCGGCGCAGCACGAGGTCGGCCACGCGCGGGTCCGCTCCGAGCGGCTCCGCGACGACGTCGGCGCCCGAGTCCAGCACCCTGCGCTGGAACAGTCCCGGTGCCAGCAGCCAGGAGGCCACCGCGACCCGGCCGTGTGCCGACCGCACCACTTCGGCCACCGAAGGGCTCGCCGTGGCCGCGTATCCGGCCCGCACCGGTGTCGCCAGCCTGGCCGCCATCGCGCGCGCGGCGCGGCGGACGTCGGCCAGCGCGCGCTCGTCGCTCGATCCCGCCGCGGCCAGCACCACGGTGTCCCCCTGCCGGTAACCGGCCAGTTCCATCCGGTGGCAGGCCACATCGAGCAGTTCAGCGGCGGGGCCGAAGGGCGCCGCGACGGTCACCGCGGGATGCCCGCTCGCCGCGATCTGCGCCGGGATGTCGGCGCGCACGTGGTACCCCGCGGCGAGGAAGGCGGGCACCACCACCGCGGGACGGCCGCCGAGCGAGTCCAGCACGGTGGTCACGTCCGGCTCGCGGACGTCGGCGTAGGCCACCCGCACCGGAACCCGGCGCGAGCGCACCAGTCCGGCCAGTTCCTCCACGACGGCCGCCCCCGCCGGGTCCCTGGTGCCGTGCGCGGCCAGCACGATCATGATCCGCCCTCCGGCACGGCCAGCCGGTAGCCGCGCTTCACCACGGTCTGCACGAGCCGCCCTTCGCCGAGCGAGGTGCGCAGCCTGCCGATCGCGGTCTCGACCGCGTGCTCCTCGCCGCCGCCGGGAAGCGCCATCGTCAGCTCGCGGCGCGACACCACGTGCCCCGGTTTCACCGCGAGCGCGCGCAGCACGGCCATCGGGGCGGGCGCGACCTCCCGCAGCTCGCCGTCGACGAGCGCGGCCTGGCCGCGCAGTTCCAGCGTCCGGCCGGCCGCGCACAGCCGCGGCGACCGGTCCGCCAGCGCCTGCGCGACCGTCCTGGCGAGCGCGCCGATCCGCGCCCGGTCCGGCTGCACGGTCGGGATGCCCAGTGCGGCAAGGGGGCCGGCGGTGATCGGGCCGACGCACGCGACGAGCACCCGGTGCGTCAGCGCGTCGACGAGCGCGGGCAACCGCCCGCTGCGGCGGGCGACCGTGAGCGTGCTCGCCGCGGCGGGCGCGCTGGTGAACGGCATCGCGTCGACCGTGCCGTCGAGCACCGCGTCCAGCAGCCGGTCGAGCGGGCCGGGATCGGCAGGCCCGACCCAGCGGTACACCGGCACTTCGATCACCTCGGCGCCCGCGTCCCGCAACGTGTCCACGAAGTACGGCAGCGGCTCGCCGTGGAGCTGCACCGCGATCCGCTGACCGTCCACACCGGACTCCAGGAGGTGCTGCAACACCTCGGCGTTGCTTTCCGAGCGGGGCGAGTACGCCTCCGAAAGCCCGGCCGAGCGCACCGCGCCCTTCGCCTTCGGCCCGCGCGCGAGCACCGCGGTGGTTCCCAGCCTGGACAGCAGCGCCTCGCCGAGCCCCCAGCCCTCGGCGGCCTCCATCCAGCCGCGGAACCCGATCCCGGTGGTCGCCACCACGACGTCGGCCGGCTCGTCGAGCAGGCGCCGGGTGGCCGCGTAGAGCTCGGTGTCGTCGGACAGCGGCACGATGCGGATGGCGGGCCCGTACCGGACGCTCGCGCCCTTGCGCACCAGCAGCGCGCCGAGCTCGTCGGCCCGGCGGGCGGCGGTGATCCCCGCCACGAACCCCGCCAGTGGCAACGGGCCGTCCATCATGCCGATCCCACGTGCACCAAGCCGCCCGCCACCCGTACCGGGTAGGTGCGCACGCGCACTCCTTCGGCGTCGAGGCACTCTCCGGTGCGCAGGTCGAACCGTTCCTTGTAGACCGGTGAGGCCACCACCGGTACGCCGCCCGCGTCGCCGACGATCCCGCGCGCGAGCACCGCCGCCCCGCTGCACGGGTCCCAATGGGACAGTCCGAACAGGACGCCGTCGGCGATGCGGAACACCGCTACCTGGCTCCCGTCCGGTAGCAGCGCGGCGACCCCGCCGCCGGTCGGCACCGCCTCGAGCGGGCACACTTCGATCCAGGCCAGGCCGAGCGCTTCGGTCAGCACCGTCATCGCGCCGCCACCTCCGGGACGCCGAGCGACACCGGCACGCGCTGTTCGCGCTCCACCCGGAACGAGATGCTGGGATCCGGTGTGCCAGGCGCGTTGACGAACGAGGTGAACCGCGCGAGCTTGTCCGGGTCCTCCAGCACACCGCGCCATTCGTCCGCGTAGTTGCCGATGTGCTCGGCCATGGCCGCCTCCAGTTCCGCGCAGATCCCGAGGTTGTCGCCCACGATCACCGCGCGCAGGTGCTCGAGGCCGCCATCGAGCTCCTCGATCCACGGGGCGGTGCGCTGCAACCGGTCGGCGGTGCGCACGTAGAACATCAGGTACCTGTCGATGATCCGGATCAGCTCGTCGTGGTCCACATCGGACACCAGCAGTTCGGCGTGTCTCGGCGTGGCGCCGCCGTTCCCGCCGACGTAGAGGTTCCAGCCGTGTTCGGTGGCGATCACGCCGAAGTCCTTGCCACGGGCCTCCGCGCATTCCCGCGCGCAGCCGGAGACCCCCGCCTTGATCTTGTGCGGCGAGCGCAGGCCGCGGTACCGCAGCTCCAGTTCGACGGCCAGCCCGACGCTGTCCTGCACGCCGTAGCGGCACCACGTCGAGCCGACGCACGACTTCACCGTGCGCAACGCCTTGCCGTAGGCGTGCCCCGACTCGAACCCGGCGTCCACCAGGCGCCGCCAGACGAACGGGAGCTGGTCGACGGTGGCGCCGAACAGGTCGATGCGCTGCCCGCCGGTGATCTTCGTGTACAGCCCGAACTCCTTCGCCACCTCGCCGAGCACGATGAGCCGGTCCGGGGTGATCTCACCGCCGGGGATCCTCGGCACCACCGAGTAGGTCCCGTTCCGCTGCAGGTTCGCCAGGAACCGGTCGTTGGTGTCCTGCAGGGTCGCCTGCTCGCCACCGAGGATGTGCCCGTTGCCGAGCGTCGCCAGAATCGAAGCGACCGCTGGCTTGCACACCGCGCACCCGGTCCCGCTGCCGTGCCGGTCGATCACCTCGCTGAACGTGCCGATCCTGGTCGCGCGGACGATCTCGAACAGTTCCGCGCGCGACTGCGCGAAGTGCTCGCACAGCGCCTTCGACTGCTCGACCCCGCACGAGGCCAGCAGCTTGCCCAGCATCGGGACGCACGAGCCGCACGAGGTGCCCGCTTTGGTGCAGGCCTTGATCTTCGGCACCGAGTCGGCCGATCCCGCCGTGATCGCGCCGGTGATGTCGCCTTTGCTGACGCCGTTGCACGAGCAGATCTGCGCCGATTCCGGCAACGCGTCCACGCCGACCGACGCCGCACCGCCGCTCGGCGCGAGGATGGCACCGGGATCGGCTGGCAGCTCCCTGCCCACCAGTGCCCGCAACGTGGTGTAGTCGCTCGCGTCGCCGACCAGCACGCCACCGAGCAGCGTCCGGGAGTCGTCGGAGACGACGAGCTTGCGGTAGGACCCCGCCACCGCGTCGTTGACGACGACTTCCAGCGCGCCCTCGGTCGCGCCGTGGGCATCGCCGAAACTGGCGACATCGACGCCGAGGAGCTTGAGCTTCGTGGCGGTGTCCGGCTCGGGAAAATCGGCTTCGCCGCCGGTGAGCCCCGCCGCCACGATCTCCGCCATCGCGTAACCCGGCGCGACGATCCCGTAGACGCGGCCCTCGACGGCCGCACACTCGCCGATCGCGGAGACCGCGGGATCCGCGGTGCGGCAGGTGGTGTCGACGAGCACGCCGCCCCGCTCCCCCGTCTCCAGCCCGCAGTCGCGGGCGAGATCGTCACGGGGGCGGATTCCCGCGGAGAACACCACGAGGTCGAGGTCCAGCTCGGTGCCGTTGGCGAGGGTGGCGAGCAGCCGGCCGCCGTCGGCCTCGATCGACGAGGTCGACGTTCCGGTGTGGACGGTGACGTCGAGCGCGGTGATGAGCCTGCGCAGCAGCGCGCCGCCGCCCTCGTCGACCTGCAGTGGCATCAGGCGCGGGCCCATCTCCACCACGTGCGGCGAAAGGCCCATGTCCCGCAGCGCTTTCGCCGCTTCCAGGCCGAGCAGCCCGCCGCCGACCACCATCGCCGAGCGGCGGCCCCGTCCCGAGCGCCCGGCCGCGGCCCTGATCGCGTCGAGGTCTTCGATCGTGCGGTAGACGAAGCAGCCCGGCAGGTCGCGGCCGGGCACCGGTGGCACGAACGGGCGTGATCCGGTGGCCAGCACGAGGTGGTCGTAGTGCTGCGCGAAACCGGACTCGGTGGTCACCGTGCGGGCTTCCCTGTCCACCGCCGTCACCGGGTCGCCGAGGCGCAGCTCGACCGCGGTGTCCCCGGTGTAGTCCGAACCGGGCAGTGCGAGCGCCCCGGCGTCCCATCCGTCCACATAGGACGTCAAGGCGACACGATCGTAGGCTGGCCGGTGCTCCTCGGCGAGCACGACGATCCGCCACCGCCCCCCGGCGTCCTCGGCGCGGACCGCCGCCACCAGCCGGTGGGCGACCATGCCGTGTCCGACGACAACGAGCGTGCCGGTCATGCCTTACCTCCTCCTCGGGTGACCACGATCGTGACAAGCACCTGTGACCGGTGCGGTTCGGCGAGATTTCGCCGGTGTTACCAAAAGCTCCCTTCGCAGGTCAGCACCCGTGATGGGGCCGGTGTCACACCCCGGCTCCGGCTATCACGAGCCGTGAGGACCTGGCGAACTCGCCGCGCAGGTACACCGACCAGGTGAGCACGGCGCACACCGCGTAGAAGCCGATGAAGGCGTAGAACGCGACGTCACCGGATCCGGAGCTGGAGAACGACGCGCGGAACGCGAGGTTGATGAACAGCCCGCCCAGCGCGCCGATCGCGCCCGCGACGCCGATGAGCGCGCCGGAAAGCCTGCGCGCCTTGAGCAGCTCCGCTTCCTCCGGCGCGCCGTCGGCGATCGCCAGCGCCGCCTTGGTGCGGAAGATCGCCGGGATCATCTTGTACGTCGAGCCGTTGCCGACCCCGGACAGCACGAACAGCACGATGAAACCGGTGCTGTACAGGGAAAGCGACTGCGCCGCGGAGGCGAGCACGGTCAGTGCCCCGCCGACGGCCATCAGCACGAAGGTGGCGAGCGTGACCTTCGCGCCGCCGATGCGGTCGGCCAGCTTGCCCCCGACGGGGCGGGACAGCGAGCCGAGCAGCGGGCCGAGGAAGGTCACCGCGGCCGCCTGCACCGGCGAGCGGTGGAACTGGTTCTGCAGCACGAGCCCGAACGCGAAGCTGTAGCCGATGAACGAGCCGAAGGTGCCGATGTAGAGGAACGACATCACCCACGCCTGCGGTTCCCTGATCACCTCGCGCATCGAGCGGCGGTCGTCGCGGACACTGGAGATGTTGTCCATGAACAGCGCCGCGCCCGCGGTCGCGAGCACGATCAGCGGGAGGTAGACCCACAGCACCAGACGCGGTGAGGCGGCACCCGCGGTGCCGAGGATGAGCAGCGCGACGAGCTGGACGACCGCGACGCCGAGGTTGCCGCCGCCCGCGTTCAACCCGAGCGCCCAGCCCTTGCGGCGGTCGGGGAAGAAGGTGTTGATGTTCGTCATGGACGAGGCGAAGTTCCCGCCGCCGACACCGCCGATCGCGGCCACCAGCAGGAACACCCCGAACGACGTGCCTGGCCGCATCACGAGCGCGGCGAGCGCGGTCGGCACGAGCAGCAGGCCCGCGCTGATGATCGTCCAGTTGCGCCCGCCGAACTTCGCCACCGCGAGCGTGTACGGCAGCCGCAGCACCGATCCGACGAGGGTGGGCGTGGACACCAGCAGGAACTTGTCCCCCGCCGACAACCCGTACTGCGGGCCCATGAACAGCACCATCACCGACCACAGCGTCCAGATGGAGAACCCGACGTGCTCGGCGAACACGGAGAACCACAGGTTCCGGTTCGCCACCTTCTTCCCGGTGCGTTCCCAGAACGCCTCGTCCTCTGGCCGCCACTGTTCGATCCAGTGCTTGGTCATCTCGCTCCTCTTCTCCACGGGAGTTCCTCAGGCCGTGCTGGCGAGCCAGTCGGCGATGCCGCGGACGGTGTCCGTGCACCCGCCGCAGCCGGTGGTGGCCCTGGTCGCGGTGGCGAGCGCGGGCACGCTCGTCGCACCGGCGCGGAAGGCTTCGACGAGGCGGGCCTTCGTGACGGAGTTGCACTGGCAGACCTTCGCCGAGCCGGGCAGGTCGGCCGGGCTCGCCGCGGGCGCCGCCCCCGGTGGCAGCGCCCTGCCGAGCAGCAGCGCGAGCCGGTCTTCGGGGAGCGGCACACCGCGGTCGTAGAGACCGGTCACGGTCGCGGCGGCGTCGGGGCAGCCGAGCAGGATCGCACCGGCGACGCGGTCGTCGCGCACCACGAGCTTCGCGTACCGGCCGCGTTTCGAGTCGTCGACGCACACCACTTCGGCGGTCTCGTCGGCGACGTCGACCTGGGTCTCCCCGAACGCGGCGAGGTCCACGTCGCGGGCCTTCAGCCGGGTCACCACGGAGGTGCCACAGTAGCGCGCGGCGGCGTTCGTCCCGGTCAGCAGATCGGCGAGGACACCCGCCTGGTCCCACGCGGGCCGCACCAGCCCCGAGACCGTGCCGGGGTGCTGCGCGCAGTCGCCGATCGCGTGGACCCTGGCGTCGCTGGTGCGCAGCGCGTCGTCGACGAGGACACCGCGGTCGACCGCGATACCCGCGTCCGCTGCCAGCGCCGTCTGCGCCCTGACCCCGGCGGACACCACGACGAGATCCGCGGGCAGGTGGCTGCCGTCGTCGAGCTTCAGCCCGTCGCCCGGCACGTACCCGGCCGCCGAGGTGCCAAACCGGAAGTCGATCCCGTGCCCGCGCAGCGTCCGCGCGAGCACGCGGCCCGCGCCCGCGTCGAGCTGGCGTTCCATCAGGTGCCCGACGGGATGCACGACGGTGACCAGGTTCCCGCGGCCGGCGAGCCCGCGCGCGGCTTCGAGGCCGAGCAGCCCGCCACCGAGCACCGCGACCGGAGCGCCGATCTCGGCCGCGTCGAGGATGCGCGCGCAGTCGTCGAGCGTGCGGAACGCGACGACGCCGTCCGACGGGGTGCCGTCGTCACCGGCCAGCCCTTCGACCGGCGGCAGCCACGGCTTGCTCCCGGTGGCCAGCACCAGCGCGTCGTAGTCCACTGTGGACCCGTCGGACAGCGTCACGCGCCGTCGTCCGCGGTCGATCCCGGTCGCGCTCAGTCCTTTGCGGAGAGTCACCCCGCGTTGCTCGGCCCAGTTCCCGTCCTGCAGCAGCACGGTTTCCGGGCGCATGGTCCCGGCGACCACGGAGGACAGCAGGACCCGGTTGTAGGCGGGATGCGTCTCCTCGCCGACGATGGTGAGCGCCACCCTGGTGCCTTCGGGATCGCGGTTGCGGATCTCGTCGGCGAGCCTGGCGCCCGCCATCCCGTAGCCGAGCACGACGACGTTGCGCGCGGTCATGCCGCGCCTCCGGAGCCCGACAGCGAGACCGCGCACACCTTGAACTCCGGCATCCGGCTCGTCGGGTCGAGTGCCGGGTTCGTGATCAGGTTCGCGCGCCCCTCGCCGGGGAAGTGGAACGGCAGGAACACGACGTCGACCCGCATCGACGGGACGCAGCGCACCACCGCCGTGACCGCCCCGCGCCGCGAGGTGACCGTGGCCTGGTCCCCCTCGGCGAGCCCGGCACGCGCCGCGGTGTCCGGGTGCACCTCGACGTATGCCTCCGGCACCACCTCGGTCAGCTCCGGGACCAGCCGCGTCTGCGCGCCGGACTGGTAGTGCTGCAGCACCCTGCCGGTGATGGCCTGCAAGGGGAACTCGGCGTCCGGCGGCTCGGCGGGGCCGATGTGGTCGACCGGGACGAACCTGGCGCGGCCGTCCGGATGCCCGAACCGGTCGAGGAACAGCCTCGGCGTACCGGGGTGGTCCGGCGAGGGCACCGGCCAGTACAGCGGTTCTTCCTTGCGGAGACGGTCGTAGGTGATGCCGGAGTAGTCGGCGACACCGCCCTTCGACGCCGCGCGCAGTTCGGTGAAGACGGTCTCCGCGTCGGCAGGGAACCGTCCCGCCGGCTGGCCGAGCCGCTCCGCGAGTCCGGAAAGGACTTCGAGATCGGTGCGCACGCCCGGCGGCGGTTCGATCGCGCGCCGCCGCAACAGCACCCTGCCTTCGAGACTGGTCATCGTGCCCTCCTCTTCGGCCCACTGGGTCACCGGAAGCACCACGTCGGCGCACAGCGCGGTTTCCGAAGCCACCACGTCGGCGACCACCAGGAGGTCCAAAGCGGCCAACCGGTCCGCGACGTGGGCCGCACGGGGCGCCGACACGACCACGTTGCTGCCGAACACGAACAAGGCGCGCGGACCGCCGCCGGTCCCGAGCGCGTCGAGCAGTTCGTAGGCGGACCGCCCCGGCCCCGGCAGGTCGGCGGGGTCGACGCCCCACACCCCGGCGACGTGCTCGCGGGCGGCGGGGTCGTCGATCCCGCGGTACCCGGGCAGCTGATCGGCCTTCTGCCCGTGCTCGCGGCCGCCCTGCCCGTTGCCCTGCCCGGTCAGGCAGCCGAACCCGGAGCCTTCCCCGCCGGGCAGGCCCAGCGCGAGCGCCAGGTTGATCCACGCGCCGACCGTGTCCGTGCCGCTCGCGTGCTGTTCGGTGCCCCGCGCGGTCAGCACGTAGGCGTTGCGGGCCGACGCCAGCTTCGCCGCGACCCGGCGCTGGTCGGCCGCGGCGACCCCGGTGACCCGCTCGACCCGCTCCGGCCACCACCGCGCGGCGATCCGCCACATCGCGTCGAACCCGGTGGTTCGCGTGTCCACATAGGACTTCTTGACCAGGCCGTCGGCGACAAGTGCGTGCAGTATTCCCAATGCCAGGGCCAGATCCGTGCCCGGTGCGGGTGCCAGGTGGACACTCGCCAGCTCCGCCGTCGGCGTGCGTCTCGGGTCGACCACGATCAGCCCCGCCGCGTCGCGCGCCCGGCGCAGGTGCTGCACGAACGGCGGCATCGTCTCGGCCGGGTTCGAGCCGGCCAGCAGGACCGCGTCGGCGCCCGCGAGATCGGTCAGCGGGAACGGGAGGCCGCGGTCCACCCCGAACGCCCTGGTCCCGGCGGCCGCCGCGGAGGACATGCAGAACCGCCCGTTGTAGTCCACTTGCGACGTCCGCAGCGCCACGCGGGCGAATTTCCCCAACAGGTAGGCCTTTTCGTTGGTGAGGCCGCCACCGCCGAACACCGCCACCGCGTCGGCGCCGTGCTCGGCCCGGATACCGGTGACCCGCGCCACGATGAAGGCGAGCGCCTCGTCCCAGCTCGCGGGCCGCAGTTCCCCGCCGGTCCTGATCATCGGCGTCGTCAGCCTGGCGGGCGAGGTGAGCAGCGAGCCGGCCGTCCAGCCCTTCTGGCACAGCCCGCCACCGTTCGCCGGGAACGACCTCGGCGCGATCTCGGTGCCCCGCACGGTCATCCCGCACTGCAGCGCGCAGTACGGGCAGTGCGTGCGCACCGCGGCGCGTTCGGCGGTCACCGTCACCGTTCGGCCCTCCCGTTCTTCGAATGCGCCGAACGGTAGGCAGGCCGTGTTACCTGAAAACGACCGAATGTTTCCGGGAGTTGACGTTGCGCTCGCCCGCGACGGGCCACGGGGTGAGAAGGGCGTGCGCCGTGGCGGAAGTCATCACGGCCCTCCCTGACAAGGCGGCAATGGCTAGCCTAACCTAACCATCGACGTGGTCGCGTGGATCTCCGAGGAGCTGGTGATGGCATCGAAACGCAGTGGGGCACGCTGGACGGCCTTGTTCTCCGCGCTCCTGCTCGCCACCGGGCTCGTCGCGGCCTGCGGGCCGGACCAGGGCTCCAGCGGCGGCACCGGCGCCGCCGGCTCCACCGCGGGCTTCCCGGTGACGATCGAGCACCTGTTCGGCTCGACGACCATCGAACGCAAGCCCACCAGGATCGTCACGCTCGGCGGCGGCGACATGGAGGCCGCGATCGCGCTCGACGCGGTGCCCACCGCGGGCGCCGACTGGTTCGGTTACACCGAGCCGCGCACGTGGGTGCGCGACGCGCTCGCCGGTCGCCCGGCACCGCAGCTGATCAAGGCAGACCAGGTGAACTTCGAGCAGATCGCCGCGCTGCGACCGGACCTGATCCTGTACGTGAATTCCAAGAACGAGCAGAACACCTACGGCACGCTGTCGCGCATCGCGCCCACGGTCGCCGCCCCCAAGGGCGTCGACCACCTCTACGGCGTGCCGTGGGTGGACCAGGTGCGCACGATCGCGAAGGCCACCGGAACCACCGCCAAGGGTGAAGAAGTGGTCACCGGCACGCAAAAGGTGCTCTCCGACGCGGCGAAGGCGAACCCGGAGTTCGCGGGCAAGGTCGCCACCGCCGGGGTGTTCTCCAGCGGCAACTACTCGATCTGGATGCCGTCGGACCCCCGCATGCAGTTGCTCACCGCGCTGGGGTTCAAGACCAATCCCGCGATCGACGCGCTCGACAACGGCAGCTTCTACGTCACGCTCCCCCGCGAACAGCTCGCGAAGATGAACTCGGACCTGGTCTTCCTCGCCGCGGGCGATCAGGAGGGCAAGGTCAACCCCGCGGTGGCCGGCGATCCCCTGTTCAACTCCCTGCCCGTGGCGCAGGGCAGGCACGTGGCGTACTTCGGCGGCCCCGGCGTGATCAACACGAACAGCGCGGAGGGCGCCTTCTCGAGCGCGGTCTCGATCGGCGGCCCGCTCGGGATCAAGTACGTGGTGGACAAGCTGGTGCCGAAGCTGAAGAACGCGCTCGCGGGCAAGTGACCACAAGATCCGGCGACGAATAGGTCTAGACGTCGGATGTTAACCCTTCTACCCTGAGCCGAGCCTCATCCCGATCGAACACCGCGCACCGCGGTCGTCACGAGAACGGAGCTGCTCCCCATGGTCGAAGTCCGCCGCCAGCGTGCCCGCGTTCTTGTCGCGATATCCCTATTCGGACTTACCCTCGCGGCACCGGTCACCGCGGGAGCCACGCAGGCCCCGGCGGGATGCCGGGGCCCGATCACTCCCGCGGCCGTCATGCCGGTACTACCCTGCGACGGTATTGATCGGATCATTGCGAAGGCCGCGGCCACCGTTCCGCGTGCCGGTCAGCTCGCCTGGCAGCAGCGGCCCGTCACCGCGTTCACGCATTTCGGGATGAACACCTTCACCGACCGCGAATGGGGTTCCGGCGCCGAGCACGAGGGGAGGTTCGATCCGCCCGCGGTGGAAACCGACCAGTGGATGGCCTCGATGAAGGCGGCGGGCGTGACGCAGGTGATGCTCACCGCGAAGCACCACGACGGGTTCGTGCTCTACCCCAGCAGGTACACCAACCACTCCGTGGTCGCCAGCCCGTGGTGGCTGTCCACAAAGGACTGCGCGGACCTGCCCGCGGTCACCGCGGCGCGGCAGCGGGCCGAGCGGGACCGGGCCGCCGACCCGTCGGCCTACTGGCGGACGCGCGCGACGGGATGCGCCAACGCGCGCGGTGACATCCTCGGCGACTACATCGCCTCCGCCCGCAAGGCCGGGCTCAAGATCGGCGTCTACCTCTCCCCCGCCGACGGCGCCGAGCTGACCCCGCCGTTCTTCGCCGAAGAGGTCAAGGCCGTCGAAGCCAAGGTCGCCGCGGGACAACCGCTTTCGATCGAAGAGCGGGCGGTCTACGAAGACCGTGCGAGCAAACCGTCGGGGCAGGCCCGCTACGGCTCCGGCAGCGCGGTGACCAAGCGGACCATCCCGACGCTCGTCCCCGGCGACGATCGCGCCGACGCGGTCCGCGCGGGCAGGCTCCCGACGTTCCCGGTGACCGAGGACGACTACAACACCTACTACCTCAACCAGATCTACGAGCTGTTCACGCAGTACGGGCCGATCGACGAACTGTGGCTCGACGGCGCCAACCCGTGGCGCGACGCGGGTGTCACCGAGCGGTACGACTTCACCACCTGGTTCGACCTGATCCACCGGCTCTCCCCGGACACGGTCACCTTCGCCGGGCCGCAGGGGGTCCGCTGGGTCGGCAACGAGCGCGGCGAAGCCCGCACCGCGGAGTGGAGCGCGCTGCCCACCACCGGGGATCCGGCGACCGGGCACAACGAGGAGCTGTTCCCCGGCGGCGCGTCAGCCGCCGACCTCGGTTCGCGGGCGGTGCTCGCCGATCCGTCGGTGCGCTACCTCCAGTGGGCGCCTGCCGAGGCCGACGTGTCGATCCGGCCCGGCTGGTTCTTCCACCCCGGCGAGCATCCGAAGTCACCGGCCGAACTCGTCGAGCTGTACCGGCGTTCGACCGGCCGCAACGCCTCGCTCCTGCTCAACGTGCCACCGGGACCGGACGGCAGGATCGCGCCCGCCGATGTCGCGTCGCTGGCCGCGTTCGGCACCGCGATCAGGAAGACCGAGGCCGTGAACCTCGCGGCACCGCTGCCGGGCCAGCCGAGGGATCCCGCCGTGCACGCGGTCACCGACGGCGCGCTCGGCACGTCGTGGTCGCCCCGAGGGCTCGAAGGAACCCTCGACCTCCCCCTGCCGGGCACCAGGACCTTCGACCAGATCCGGCTCGGCGAGGACATCGGCCAGGGGCAGCACGTGGAAGGCGCGACCGTGCAAGCGTGGCGGGACGGCGCCTGGACCACGATCGCGAGCGTGACGACGGTCGGCTACGGGCGCACCGTGACGCTTCCCGAGCCGGTGACGACGGACCACGTGCGCGTGCTGATCACGCAGGCCCGGGCGAAGCCGCACCTGAGCACGGTCGCGCTGCACCGGACCGTCGCGCCGAAATGACGGGAGCACGGCGGGCGCGGTCGGCGGCGCGGTGATCGCCCGGAGCTCGACGAGTGAACACCCTGCACGAGAACGATTCCACGCCTTGATCACCATCGGGTGCAGCATCTGGGAAATCGGTGACATTCCGACAGCGCGTGACGGCGATGTGACCGAAATGTGCTCCCCTCACCGAGTGACGCGCCCCTAGAGTGACCTCCGACCGTGACGAGGGGAGGCCGGGTGGGGATCGAGCAGTTCTGGAGATGGTGGACGGCCGAGGGCGCTGCCCGGGTCGAACGAGCCATCGAAACCGGGGAGTACGGCTCGCTCACCGACGAGCTGAACGATCTGGTCAGCGGCATCGACTCGGCCCTGCAGTGGGAACTCGGCAAGGGCCGCACCGCGCGGCACGCGCTGTGCCTGACCGCCGCGGGCGATCCCGACCTGCGGCCGCTCACCGAGCGCTGGCGCCGTGCCGCGCCGCCGGAGGACGCCACCTGGGAGTACGTGGCCGCGCGGGCCCCCGATCCGGGCTGGCTCGCTTCCCGCCTCGCCTACGGCGGGTACGAGATCGACCTGGCGCTGACCCGGCTTTCCCTGTCCGTCGACGAAAGCGCGGTGCGCACGCACGTCACCGTGCACCACCCGGTCTTCGCCGAACTCAATGTCGACGAACAGCGCTCGGTCGCCTACCTGGTGCTCGACTGGCTGCTCGGCGAGGACGACGTGGAGCGCTGGGTCGGCGCCATCGACACCTCGGGCAAGGACCCCGCGGACGGGCTGCCGCCGGACGCGCTGCCGGAGACCGTCCGCGCGCTCGCGAAGCGGTACCCGCACCCCGGCTGGGTGCTGATGGAGAGCGTGAAGCCGGACGGCGCGCGCTGGATCGCCTCCGCGCTGCGGCCGATCCACTGGCTCGACCACCCGCGGCTCGACCAGCACCTCGCGATCACACTGCGGTTCTCCGGCCAGCACCCGGACGGCCTGCCGCTCGGCGACGACCTCGCACGGCTGCGCGCGGACGAGGACCAGCTCACCGCGGAACTCGGCGACCGCGCACTGCTCGTCGCACACGAAACCTTTTCAGGTCAGCGCATCCTGCACCTCTACTGCGATCCGCGCGACCGCGTCGCCGCCGCGACCGCGGCCACGTGGGTCGGGCGGACGCGCGGCGCGTCGATCAGGGTGGCCGCGGATCCCGGCTGGGCCGCCACCAGGGCCTTCCGGTGACGGCTCACGAGCCGCGGAAGGAGCCCACTCCACAGAGGACGGCCGCGAGCAGCAAGAACCCCGCGACCGCCACCGCCCACCCCTCGGCCATGGTCACCGCGAGGTAGACCCAGGTCAGCCCGGCGCCGGCGAAGATGACGCCGAGACCGGACCAGATCAGCCGCTGCCGGGCGACCGGCCTCGGCAGTGCTCGTTGTCTGCGCAACGGGGGTACCTCGCACTTCCTGATTCACCGGGGGAATCGCCGCGAGGGCGCTCGCGGTTACACCGCATCCGGCCCAATGGCGCGAAGTAACGGAAGCGAACGGTTCGCGATCAACCGTGCGAACACGGGCTATCGAGGAGGCCATCGGCGATGACGGTCGAAGAACCCGGCACGGCGGCCGTCGCACCACCGCGCCGCGGCCTTGCCATCGCCTCGCTGACGGTCGGGGCCGCCACGATCGTGCTCGCCGTGTCGGCGTGGTTCGCGTGGCTGCTGGTGCTGCCCCGGCTTTCGATCGCACTGCACCATTCCTGGCTCAGTGTCGCGTTCGGACTCGTGGTCGGCGCGATCTGGTTCGCGACGCTGCCCGCCGGCGTGGTGGCGGCCGTCCTCGGGCTGACATCCGGCGCGCGCCTTCCCGGCGGCGACAACCTCGGCCGGGTCGGCGCGTTCCTCGGCCTTCTCTCGTTCACGGTCGGGCTCGTCGGCGCGGTCGTGTTCGTCCTGCACGCCGGAGCGTGGGGGCCCCCGCGCTTCCCGACATGGGAACCCTTCTGACAACACTTGGTCATCAGATGAATTCGCATCGAATCTCCCCCTCAACGCTCCTATGCGCACAGATGCCACATTTACATCGGATGTCTTCGTTCTCTAGCGTAGATCGTCGGCAACCACGTCCACGCCGTGATGCGGACCCCGCTCGACGGCGGGCCGAACCTCGCTCCGGACCGCACTGAACCCGTTGTCCAGCAACAGGTTCCGGTAGCGCCACACGGCGCGCGGGTGGGCGATCGCGTCCGCGCGGGCGTGCACGACCGCCCGCATGCCGAGACGGCCCAGTTCGGCGACCGCCCTGCCCGGCACCGCAGCCGACGTCGGCGACCGGGTCACCTCGGTTCAGCGCGAGCAGCCGGTAGCCAGGAATCCACCGTTCGGCCCCACGCGTGATGCGTTTTGTGTTTCACTGTCACACTCCAGGATCGTGACGAGGAGCACATGACCCAGCTCGATGCGGCCGCCAGCCTGCGCGGCCTCGCTGTCGGCGACGCGTTCGGCTCGCGGATCACCCTGCCCGGTGATCATCCGGAGGTGCTCGGACGCCGGCTGCCGCCATCGCCGTGGCACTGGAGCGACGACACCGAAATGGCCTGCTCGGTCGTGTCGGTGCTCTCCCGGTACGGCGAGGTCGAGCAGGACGTGCTCGCCACCTCCTTCGCCCGGCGGTACGACGCTTCGCGCGGCTACGGGTCCGGCGCGGAGCGCATGCTGCTGCGCTACCGCGCCGGGGAGCGCTGGCGGGACGTGTCTCCGGAGGCCTTCGGCACCGGCTCGTGGGGCAACGGCGGCGCGATGCGGGTGGCGCCGCTCGGTGCGTGGTTCGGGCACGACCTCGACCTCGCCGCGGACCAGGCGGCCCGCTCCGCCGTCGTCACGCACGCGCATCCCGAGGGCGTCGCCGGTGCGGTCGCGGTGGCCGTCGCGGCCGCGGTGCTGACCAGGAATCCCGCGCCGCATCCCGCCGAGCTGCTCGGGATCGTCGCCTCACGGGTGCCCGCGGGCGAGGTGCAGCGCGGGATCGCGGTGGCGAGCGCGATCAGGGGCTCGACCGACCCGGCCTCGGCCGCGGCCGAACTCGGCACCGGGCGCGCGGTCAGCGCGGTGGACACCGTGCCGCTCGCGCTGTGGCTCGCCGCGCAGCACGTCGACCGGTTCGCCGACGCGATGTGGACCGCCGCGCGCATCGCGGAGGACCTCGACACCGTGTGCGCGATCATCGGCGGCGTCCTGGCCGCGAGGAACGAAGGCGCCGCGATCCCGGGAAACTGGGCGAGCGCCTGCGAGCCACTCCCCCGCTGGCTGACCGATCCGGTCGCACACGGCATCAACCGGTGACTCCACTTCGGACGGTCTACTGAGGACGGTGACCGCACTGGCCTGCCTCGGCCGCGGTCCTGAGGTCGCTGAGCCAGGCTTCGAGGCCCATGTCGCTGCGGGGATCGGCTTGGCGGCCACGATGGCTTTCCTCCGTGCGGACGAGGACACCGCCGGGGACCTCGACGAAGGTCCAGACGTGGACGCCGTCGATGTGGTACCCGGTGCCGTCGGCGGGTCCGGCCCACCGGATGCACTTGCCGTGGCGGAGCTGCTGGACGGTGGAGGCGATGACCACCGTGCCGGGTGGCGTCGACGGGCCCGGGGGCACGTGAACGGTCGCCTGGAACCGTGAGTGCTCGCGCAGCGGGCCGGTGTCCAGGCGCCGCACGGTCATGGGCGCGGCGGGTTTCTGCCAGTCGGGCCAGGCTTCGACGTCGGTCTGCAGGTTCCAGACGGTGCGCAGCGGCGCCTTGATGAAGGCCTGGGTCCGGTAACGGGCCTCGGCGGCCGGGTCCACGCCTTTCCCTTGGCAGGTCAGCGAAGCCGGGCCGGTGACACCGGGCGCCGCCGCGGCGGGTGCGGCGGCGCCGAGGACACCGGTGATGGCCACTGGGACCGCGAGCAGGGCCGCACGTGCACCGGTCCGGCGGCGAGGGGTTCGAGAAGCGGTCGAGCGAGTACCGGGCATGGTCCTTGTTCCTCCGTTCACCGACCGGCCCAGCCAGTCGGTCAGTTAGCATCATTTTCAATAGTTATACCCTATAACCAACTTGTGGTGAACGTCAACAACCAAAGTGAGAGGGTCTAACGGAGACGCTTCCACCGACGGCACGCGTCGCGGCTGAACGCCGTCGGAGCACTAGGATGGCCGCACACCGAACCGAGGAGCCTTCGTGTCCGTGCCGAGCGACATGCGTGCCTTCAACCAAGCCGTCGTCGAGGAGTTCCGGGCGAACAACGGCAAGGTGGACAACGAAATGCTGCGGGGCGCACGCCTGGTGCTGCTCACCACGACCGGCGCGAAATCCGGCCGCGCGCACACGGTCCCGCTCGGCGACGTCAGCGACGACGCGGGCCGGGTCGTGCTGTGGGCGTCGGCGATGGGCGCGCCGAAACACCCGGCGTGGTACCGGAACCTGGCGGCGAACCCCCGGGTCGTCGTCGAACGGCCGGGCGAGGACGGCGCGGTGCGCCGCATCGAAGGCACCGCCGTCACGGCGACGGGTGCGGACCGCGAGCGCGTGATCGACTGCTAGCCAGGGGCTCGACCGCGTCCCGGCCCCGGTCCGTTCCCGGTACACCCTGATCGCCAGCAACCCGTAGTCCGCGAGCGGGCACCCTAGCCCTGACCGGTCAGCTCTCCGGGTAGAACATCAGGAGTACGGCGCGGTTCTCCCCGCGGTGGCCCCGGTAGACGTGCGGGCGGGCGCCCCCGAACCGGACGGAATCGCCGGGCCCCAGTTCCACCGGGGCGTCGGCGGGACCGGTCGTGACGCGCCCGTTCACGAGCACGAGGCATTCCTCGACACCGTCGAGATGAGCGTCCGAGTCCTGGTCCGCCTCGGCGATGTCGATGTCGTAGACCTCGACCGCGCCCCGCGTGCTGATGCGGTGCAGCAGGCGCGCCGTCACCGCGTCCCCGGTGACCACCGGCCGCTCGTCGGTGGCGCGCACCACCTCCACCGGTGCCGCGCGCGGTTCGAGCAGCTCACCCAGTGGCACGCGCAGCGCGGTGGCCAGCGCCCACAACGTGCTCAGCGTCGGATTTCCTTGCCCCTGCTCGATTCCGTGCAAGGTCGTCTTGCCGACACCGCAGGCCGCGGCCAGGTCCGCGAGTGAGATCCCCGCCGACGAGCGGAGCCGCCGGACCGTGTCACCGACCACTTGCGCCACATCCATGCGTATCAGCATAGTGGCATGCACGTATCAGTGAAACGAACGGACGGTGGATCATGACGGTGTCCCGGCTGCGCGGTATCCCCGGTATCGGCGTGGACGTCCTCGGCGACGCGGCGGACGCGGCCGGAGATCCCGGCCTGCTGCGGCTGGAGAACCTCGACACCGATCTCCGGCCGCCTCCGGTCGCGATCGCCGCCACCACGAGGGCGATCGGCGATGACACGGCCAACAGCTACCTCCCGTTCCAGGGCAGGCGATCGCTGCGGGACGCCGCGGCCGCACACGTCGGCCGGATCGCCGGGCGCCGCTACGACCCGGACACCGAATGCGTCAGTGTCGCGGGCGGGCTCAACGGCATCCTCAACACCCTGCTCGCCCTCGTCGAACCGGGTGACGAGGTGGTGCTGTGCGACCCGATCTACGCCGGGCTGGTGAACCGGGTGCGGCTCGCGGGCGGCGTCCCCCGCTTCGTTCCGGCGGAGCCGTACGCGCGGGGCTGGCGCGTCGATCCCGAACGCCTCGCGAACGCGGTGGGCCCGCGCACCGCCGCCGTGCTGATGATGGGACCCGCCATGCCCACCGGGCTGGTGCTCGGCGAGGCGCACTGGTCCGCCCTCGCGACGGCTTGCGCGCGCCACGACGCGTGGCTCGTCTACGACGCGGCCATGGAACGCATCCGCTTCGACGGGCTCCCGCCGAGCCATCCGGCATCGCACGACGGGCTCTCCGGACGCACCATCACCGTCGGCTCCGCGTCCAAGGAGCTCCGGCTGATCGGCTGGCGGGTCGGCTGGGTGGTCGGCCCGGCACCGATCCTCGCCGACATCCGCCTGGTCGGGCTGACGAACGTGGTGTGCCAGGTGGGACTGGCGCAGGAAGCGGTGGCGGCGGCGCTGGCCGCGGACGACGCCGAGGCCGATGTCGCGAACGCCACCGCGGAATGGCGCCGCCGTGCCGAAACCGTGCTCCACCAGCTCGCGGACTACCCGGTCGTCCGGCCGGACGGCGGCTGGTCGCTGCTGCTCGACGCCCGTCCGCTCGGGCTCACCCCCGCCGAGCTTTCCCGGCTCCTGTTCGACCGCGGCAGGGTCGTGGCCACGCCGATGGCCGGGTGGGGACCGAGCGGGGACGACTACCTGCGGCTCGTCTACGCGAACGAGCCCGTCGACCGGCTTGCCGAACTCGGCGCCCGCTTCCGCGAAGCCCTCGGCTGACCAGGCGATCTGGTCGATTTCAGACCGATCACACTGGCGGAAACGGGGTTCGCCGGTGCCTCCCTCGCCGAGGTGGCGAACCGGGCCGGGGTCTCGAAAAGCGTTGTGCTGTACCACTTCGAGTCGAAGTCGGCGCTGATGGAGGCGGTCGTCACCGAGGTCTGCACCAGCGCGGGCCCGGCACTGGTCACCGCGCTCGGCGAGTTCGCCGAGGTCGACACCAGGACGCTGGCCGTAGTGCTGCGCCCGACCATCGACGCACTCCCGGGACTTTTCGAATCCGACCCCACCGTGCGAGGCCCGGAACTGGCCGAGCACCTCGTGCGCCTCTTCGACCGGACCGTACGGAAGGAAGGCCGATGACCGGACCCACACCCGCCGTACCGTGCCCGGCGCGCTCGCGATGGCCACTTCGGGCGTCGCGATGGCCACCGCGGGCGCCACGAGCACCGCCGCCCAAGCCGCGAGCTTGCCGATGGAACCCCGTGCACGGCCCACCTTCGTTCTTCTGGATGCCGGTGGTGCGAGCGCTTTCGCTGCGGGGGCACCGTTCCCATCCCGTCGAGCTGCCGTGGCACGGTCTCGACGCCGAGTTTTCGCTTGCCCACCAAGCACCTCAGGAGATCGAGGCGCGGCACCGGCAGTCGTCGACCTGGCGGAGGTGGCGCTCGCCGCCAACGCCGCGCACCACCTCGTCGACCGGATCGTCTACGTCTCGGCTTTCTGTTGCACCGCGCGCAAGAGCCCGCTCGACTACGTGCTCGGGCCGGAGAACAAGGACAGCCGCGGCCTGGCCGCGGCGCTGTCGTCGGCGGAGCTGAGCACCCCGAAGGCGACCATGATCTTCGGCTGCCAACCCGTCGAAAGCGCGTCCGTCAACCTCGAAGACGCGCGCGGCGATCCCGCCACCTGGGGCCCGATCCCGCGCAGCTACATCCGCCTGACCTCGGACCGGTTCAACACGCTGCCGAACCAGGACAGGATGATCGCGGACGCGGATGTCGCGACCCCCGGCAACCGCTTCGACGTCCACGACCTCGACACCAGCCACACCGGGTTCGTCCTCGACGCGGACCGGATCACCGCCATTCTCGACCGCATCGCCGAACAACCCCACGATCACCAGGTTCACAAACTCTCTCGACCGTCGCCGAAAAGGCCGCGGCGGTGCGACCAGGCGTCGGGTCAAGCCACCGAACGGGCGTCGTCCGAAAAGGACAGTCCCCCGCGCTTCAGCGCACGTCGAGGGCGGCGCTGACGATGCTGTCCGCGTCGATGCCGTGGTACCGGTAGACCTCCTCCAGCCCGCCGGACTGGCCGAAGCGGGTCACCCCGAGCGAGACGACCGGCACCCGGTTCACCCCGCCCACAAAGGACAGTGTGTGCGGGTGTCCGTCGAGGACGGTGACGAGCGGGGTCGCCCGGTCCGCCGGGAAGACCTGGTCGAGGATCCAGCTCGGCGCGTCATCACGGCCCTGTCGTGCCTGCCAGGCGCGGAAGAGCAGGCCAGGGCTGGTCACGCACACCACGTCGGCCGCGATCCCGGTGCGCGCCAGCCGGTCGGCGGCCGCCAGTGCCTCCGGGACGAGGGCGCCCATCGCCGCGATCGTGACCTCCGCGCCGGGGACGCGGCGCAGCGGGTACGCCCCCGCCACGGCCTGCCGCCGCCTCCGCTCGCGCGCGGCGGGATCGGCAGGCACGTCGGCGAGCTTCTGGTCCACCGGGCGGGTGGACAGCCGCAGGTAGGCCGAACTCCCGCCGGGCTTGCCGAGCTTCGCGAGGCTCGCCAGCAGGGTCCACTCGACGTCGATGGCGAACGCCGGTTCGTAGGTGACGCAGCCGGGCTGCTCCAGCCCGATCGACGGGGTCGTGATCGACTGGTGCGCCCCGCCTTCCGGCGCGAGCGTCACCCCGGACGGGGTGCCGACCAGAATGGACTGGCCGCCCGCGTAGATCCCGAACGACCACGGCTCGAGCGCGCGCTCGACGAACGGGTCGTACAGCACGCCGATCGGCAGCAGCGGCTGCCCCCACCTGCTCCAGGTGGTGCCCAGCTCGCCGAGCAGCCCGACCAGGTTCGTCTCCGCGATCCCCAGCTCGATGTGCTGGCCGTTCGGGTTCTCCCGCCAGTGCAGGATCGTCTCGGCGTCGTCGGCGAACCAGTCCCGGCGCTCGGCTGCCGACCACACGCCGACCTTGTTGACCCAGCCGCCGAGGTTCGTCGTCGAGCTGACGTCGGGGCTGACGGTGACCACGCGGCGCGCGGCTTCCGGCGCCTCGCGGGTGAGGTCGAGCAGGACGCGTCCGAGCGCGGCCTGCGTGGTGGCCGTCCCGCCGGGTGTCCGGCCGATGTCCGACGGCAGCTCCGGCACCGCGCGCGGCGGAAAGTCGGGCCGGGCAAGGCGTTCCGCTACCTCCGCGCACAGTCGCGCCGCGGGTCCGCCGTCGTCGAACCGGCCCCACGGGGCGTCGGCGCGGGTGCCGAGCCGCTCGGCCAGTTCGCCGAACTGCTCCTCGGTGAGCAGCGAAGAGTGGTTCTGCGGGTGGCCCTGCGTCGGCAGGCCCCAGCCCTTCACCGTGTAGGCGAAGATTACCGTCGGGCGGCCGTCGTCGACGGCGCCGTAGACCTCGTCCAGTGCCTCCAGGTCGTGGCCGCCGAGGTTGCGCACCGCTTCCACGAGCGTCTCGTCGTCGAGGTCCGCGATCAGCGCGGCGATCCGCTCGTCCCCGCCGGGCAGCCGGTCCCGCAGCTCCGCCGCGGTGCAGCGCAGCAGCCGCTGGTACTCCGGGTTTCCCATTTCGTCGATCCTGGCCCGGAGCGCGTCGCCGCCCTGCCGGGCGAACAGCTCTTCGAGCAGGTGCCCGTACTTGAGCGTCAAGACCTGCCAGCCCGCCGCCGCGAACATGCCCCGCAGGCGACCGGCCGCGATGTTCGGCACCACGCGGTCGAGCGACTGGCGGTTGAGGTCCACGATCCAGACCAGCTCGCCCAGATCGGCGACGCTCGGGTCGAGGATGGCCTCCCAGATCGCGCCCTCGTCCAGTTCGGCGTCACCGACGAGCGAGAACTGGCGCCCGGTGCCCGCGCCACCGGTGGCGGTCTCGACGTAGCGGCGCGCCACCGCGCCCCAGATCGGCGCGGTGGCCCCGATCCCGACCGAGCCCGTCGAGTAGTCGACCGGGTCCGGGTCCTTCGACCGGCTCGGGTAGCTCTGCAGGCCGCCGAACTCCCGCAGCGTCGTCAGGTAGCGCTCGTCGAGCGAACCGAGGAGGTAGTTGATCGCGTGCAGCACCGGCGACGCGTGCGGCTTCACCGACACCCGGTCACCGGGCCGCAGGTGGCGGAACCACAGCGCGGTCATGATCGACACCATCGACGCGCACGAAGCCTGGTGCCCGCCCACCTTCAGCCCCGACGGGTTCGGCCGCACCCGGTTCGCGTGGTGCACGATCGCGGTGGACAGCCACAGCACCCGGCGCTCCACCGCGCGAAGCAGGTCGAACTCGGTCGCGACGGGCGCGGGACTAGCCATGGAATGCCCTCCTCTTGTGCAGTCGTCGACCGGTACCCCACCATGGCCGGGACAGATGAACAACCAACGGCGATCAGACCGTGCACACTGCACAGCCAGCGCGCCGCCGACCCTCGGGGAGCTGAGCACTCTGCCCCACCACGACCGGGCCGCGCCGGTAGACGGCGTCGACGCCGAAATCCTGCTCGCGCTCACCGCGCACCCGCGCGCCACCACCATCGCGATCGCCGAGGCCGTCGGGATTTCCCGCAACACCGCGCACGCCAGGATCGCGAGCCTCGAAGAACGCGGGGTGCTCGGCTCGTTCGAACGGCGCGTCGACCCCGCCGCCACCGGCTGCCCGCTCACCGCCTTCATCACCACCCGGGTCGTGCAGCGGCTGCTCGACGAGGTGGCCGCGCACCTCGCCGAGATCCCGGAAGTGCTACAGGTGCATGGTTTGAGCGGGGCGGCGGACCTGCTGGTGCACGTGGTGGCCGCCGACGCCGACGACCTGTACCGGATCGCGGGCATGGTGCTCGCCATCCCCGGCGTCGAGCGGACCGACACGGCACTGGTCATGCGCGAGCTGGTCGGGTACCGGATCGCCCCGCTGCTCGAACGGCGACGAGCACCAGGACCCCGGTGACCGCGGCGGCGGCCGTGGCCACCAGGTAGACGTCGTCCAGTCCCCGCGCGGCCGATCCGGCGGCACCGGAACCGGCGCCCGCCCGGAAGGCGATGCCGAGCACGGCCACCCCGAGCGTCTGCCCGAGCTGGCGCACCGTGGTCAGGATCCCGGCGGCCATCCCGCCGCGTCCGGGCGGCAGCGCCCCGCCGACGGCGGCGCCCATCGCGGGCCCGGCCAGCCCGATCCCCACGCCGGCCACGACGAGCCCGGCGGTGACGCTGGTCGCGGTGGACTCGGCGGTGAGACCGAGCTGCAGCGCGCATCCCGCGCCGCCGAGCAGCACGCCGATCGCGAGCATCAGCCTCGGCGCCACCCCGTGCAGGAGCTTCCCGGCGACGGTCGAGGTGACGAACGAAGCGGCGGCGAGCGGCATGAGCGCGAACCCCGCGGCGACCGGGCCGAGGCCGAGCCCCGACTGGAGCCAGATCGACAAGTAGAGCAAGGCGGCGAAGACCAGTGTCGACGCGGCCGAGCAGGCGAGCAGGCTGCTGAACGCGAAATCGCGGAACAGCGCGGGATCGAGCAGTGGATTCGGCACGCGCCGTTCGACGACCACGAACGCCGCGAAAGCGGCCACGGCGACGACGAGGCTCGCGACGGTGGCGAACGACCAGTCGCCGCGGGACAGGCCGTAGGTCAGTGCCGCGGCCGCCGCGCCGAAGGTGACCATGCCGGCGGGGTCGAGCGGCTTCTTCTCGGTCGCACCGTCCCGGCGGACGGCCAGCACGGTGACCACGACGGTGAGCGCCACCACCGGCAGGTTGACGAAGAAGATCGCGCGCCAGCCCCAGAACTCCGTGAGCGCCCCGCCGAGCATCGGGCCGATGGCCGCGCCGAGGCCGTTGACCGCGAAGTAGACGCCGATCGCGGTGCCGCGGGTGCGGTCGCGGTAGGTGCCCATCACGAGCGCGAAGCCGGTGACCGCGATACCGGCGCCACCGATCCCCTGCACCCCGCGCGCCGCGATCAGTTCACCGCTGTTCGCGGCGAGCCCGCAGCCGAGCGAGGCGATCCCGAACACGGTCAGGCCCGCGAGATAGGTGACACGCGGCCCCCAGCGGTCGGCGAGCGAGCCGACCGTCAGCATCAGCACCGCGAGCACCAGCGTGTACCCGTTCGGCACCCACTGCAGCGCGCCGAGGCTCGCGCCGAAATCGCGGCCGATGTCCGGCAGCGCGACCGTCACCACCGTGGTGTCCACGAGGAACAGTGCCGAGCCGAGGCACACCGCGACGAGCGGCCACCAGGTGCGCATGAGAGAACTCCCTTCGTTCGATTACTCCCGAACGTTCGCGAGTGCGCGCCGGTCACCACCAGTCACCGACCAATGTGTTGTGAATACCGTCATGCGCTATCGTTCCGCGATGAATACCGTCACGCTGGACGAGATCGACCGTGGGCTCGTCCACGCGCTCCAGATCGACGGCAGGGCGCCGCTGCGCACCATCGCCGAGGTGCTCGAAGTCTCGGAGAACACCGTGGCTCGGCGGTACCGGCGGCTGCGCTCCACCGGGACGCTCCGGGTCACCGGCGCGGTCAACGGCGCGCGCCTCGGCTACGTCGCGTGGACCATGCGCCTCGTGGCGACCCCGGACGCCGCGTCCTCGATCGCGAACGCGCTCGCCGCGCGCGACGACACGTCGTGGATCTACCTGCTCTCCGGCGGCACCGAAATCTGCTGCAACACCCAGGTCCGCACCGCGGCCGACCGCGACGACCTGCTCCTGCGCAAGCTGCCCCGCACCGCGCGCGTCACCTCGGTCTCCGCGCACGAACTGGTGCACACCTTCGCGCTCCCCGGCGGCTGGGCGGGCCTGCACGCGCTGCCCGAGGAAAAGGCCGCGCGCCTGCGACCGCCACCCCCTGCCGACGACGACGCCCCGCTCGAACTCGAACCGGGCGACCAGGCGCTGTTCGACCTGCTCGCGGTGGACGGCAGGGCCACCTACACCGAACTGGCCGCCCGCACCGGCTGGTCGGACGCCACCGTGAAACGGCGGATGGCCGCGCTGCGCCACCACGGCGTGCTGACCTACCACCTCGACGTGCGGCTGGAGCAGCTCGGCTTCGCCTCGCAGACCCGGCTCTGGATGGCCGTCTCGCCCTCCGGGCTCGAAGAGGTCGGCCACGCGCTCGCGAGCCACCCCGAAACCTCGTTCGTCGTGGCGACCACCGGCGCCACCAACCTCACCGCGATGATCAACTGCCGCAGCGGCGGCGACCTGTACCGCTACCTCACGCGCCGGGTGGCCCCGCTCACCGCGATCAGGACGCTGGAAACCGCGCCGGTGATCCGCACCGTGAAACGCACCGGCAGCCCGCTGCCCCGCTGACCCCGGCCACTGTGGACGAACGTCCCCGGCGGGGCGCGCACCCGCGCCGCTGCTAGGTTGCGAAGAACAGCCCATCGCCAGCGCGAGAATCGAGTCGAGTAACCCCATGTCGGCCTACGTTCCCCCGAAAACCTTCCGGCGTGCGACGCAGGACCTCGCGAGCGCGCTGCGCGCACGGGAGCTGTGGGGCCAGCTCGCCTGGCAGGACATCAAGCAGCGCTACCGCCGCTCGACGATCGGGCCGCTGTGGATCAGCATCGGCATGGGCGTCACCGCGCTCGCGCTCGGCGTGGTCAACGCCGCGCTGTTCGGCTCCAACATCTCCACGCTGCTGCCGAGCATCACCACCGGGCTGATCCTGTGGAACTTCATCAACGGCTGCATCGTCGAGGGCTCCGAGACGTTCATCGACAACGAGGGCCTGATCAAGCAGCTGCCCGCGCCGGTGACGGTGTACGCGTTCCGCACGGTGTGGCGGCAGACGCTGTACTTCGCGCACAACATGGTCGTCTACGTCGTGGTGATCCTGGTGTTCCTCGGCAGCGTCGACCATCCCTACCACCTGGTCAACGCGGAGAACGCGATCACGCACCCCGGGCTCGGCTGGTCGATCTTCCTCGCCATCCCGGCGTTCGCGCTGATCGTGCTCAACGGCACCTGGGTGGTGCTGCTCTTCGGCGTGACCGCGACCCGGTTCCGCGACATCCCGCCGGTGATCTCGAGCTTCATCACGATGCTCTTCTACGCGACGCCGATCATGTGGTCGATGGACCAGGTGCTCGCCGCGGGCAAGGCGAGCTCGGGCGTCGGCGCCTTCGCCGTGGACATCCTCAAGCTCAACCCCGTCTACCACTTCGTGGAGATCATCCGCTCCCCGCTCGTCGGCCAGCAGCAGAGCTGGACGCACTGGGTGGTCGTCGGCGGCGTGACGATCGTCGGCTGGGCGCTCGCGCTGGTGGTGCTGCGGAACTACCGCTCGCGCGTCGCCTACTGGGTCTAGACCATTGGGTCTAGACCACGCGGGATTCGTTCAGGATTCGCTCAGGTCGGGCGGGCATGCTGGAACCCGGCCAGAGCAGAACCAGGAGGATCCCGTGCGCGACGACTTCCGGGAGGAACCACTCCCCCCTGCACCGCCGGACGCCCCCGTCGACCGGCTGACCGTCTACGGCGCGAGCTGGTGCCCGGACGTCCGCCGCAGCCGCGCGCTGCTGGACCGCACCGGGGTGGACTACGACTACGTCGACGTGGAGGCCGATTCCGCGGCCGAGGAAACGGTGCGGGCACTGCAGAACGGCGCCCGCCGCATCCCGACACTGCTCTGGCCGGACGGCAGCCACCTCGTCGAACCCAGCGACGACGAACTCTCCGCCCGACTGGTCTAGACCGCATTCCACAGTGGACGGGGTCCGTCGTGCCCCGAAGAATGCCTTCACGGCACCAGATTCCCCCAGGGCTCCCTTCAGGGCATGGGCGGAGCGGGGGCTGGGGTGGCGAAGGCAGAGAACGCGGCGTCCGGGTCCCCGAAGGCCAGCGTCAAGACCCCCGCCACCCCTTCGCCACTGATCTCTAGTCCGTCCAGCCGCCGCGGACCGCGAAGACGGCGAGCTGCACCCGGTTGCCGTGTCCCGTCTTCGCCATCAGGTTCGCGACGTGCGTCTTGACCGTGGTGACGCCGAGGTAGAGCCGTTCCGCGATCTCGGCGTTGGACAGCCCGGCCCCGACGAGCGAGAGCACTTCGGCCTCGCGCTCGGTGATGCCCGCCGCGGACCGGTCCGGTCCGGCGGGTGCTGCCGCACGGTTCTCCAGCGCCCTGCCCACCAGCCGTCGCAGTACCCCGGGGCTGAACGGGCTGTCGCCCGAAGCCGCGCGGCGGATCGCGTCGAGCAGTTCGGCGGGTGCCGCGTCCTTCGCGAGGAAGCCGCACGCGCCCGCGCCGAGCGCGGGGTACAGGTGGTCGTCATCGTCGAACGTGGTCAGCACCACCACCTTCGTCGACGGCCGCGCGGCCAGGATCCGTTCCGTGGCACCGATTCCATCGAGTCCTGGCATCCGGATGTCCATCAGCACCACATCCGGCGGGTCCTGGCCGGCGAGGGCGACGGCGCGCTGCCCGTTCTCCGCTTCCCCGGTGACCTCGATATCGGGTGCCGCCTCGCACAGCATCCGCAACCCGGCCCGCACGAGCTGCTGGTCGTCCACGAGCAGGACCCTGATCACGCGCCACCCCCCGAGGGCATCCGCACCGGCGGCAAGACCGCGGCCAGCCGCCAGCCCCGCACACCGGGACCGGCCTCGAACGCGCCACCGACCGCGTCCACCCGCTCCGACAGGCCGGCCAGCCCGTAGCCGGGCCGATCGCGGGCAGCGGACGGCCGCCCGTCGTCGATCACCTCGATGCGCACAACGTCATCCTCGCCGACCGATACCCGCAGCCGCGCGCCGGTCGCGTGCTCGGCGTGCCGCAGCGCGTTGGTCAGGCCCTCCTGCGCCACCCGCAGCACCGCGAGCCGCCGCACCGCGTCCAGCCGGGCCACCGCCGCGTCGACCTCGCTCGTCACCGGCAGACCCGCCTGCTCGATCCGGGTGGCCACCGCGTCCAGCGCGCCGAGCAGATCCGCCGGCTCCAGCAGCGGCGCCGCCGGATCGCGCAGCACGTGCACCAGCTCGCGGAGGTCACCGAGCGCGGCGTTGCCGGTGGCGTGCACGTCGTCGAGCACCTCGGCCACCCGCGCGTCGGCGGTTCCGGCGACGTGGCGGACGACGCCGACCCGCAGCACGATCGACGCGACGTGGTGCGCGACCAGGTCGTGCAGCTCGCGGGCGATCGCACCGCGTTCGGCCGCGCGCACGGCGGCCGCTTCGACCGAGCGGAGCCGGGTCAGCTCGGCGACCTGCGCGTGGTACTGCCGCATCCAGCGGCGCAGCGACCACATGTGCACCCCGAGGATCGTCGCGCTGCCCGCCAGTACGGCGGTGGCCAGCGCGGTGCGCGCGAAATCGCCGGTGAGCGTCCACCACAGCGTCGCGGTCGCCACCCAGCACGGGACGACGGCGGCCGCGCGCCACCAGCCGTCGCGGCGCATCAGCACTTCGAGCACGGCGTACAGCGCGAGGAACTGCACCACGAACCGGGCCGGGACCGTGCTGTCCGCGGCGGCGGCGAGCAGCACCGCCTGCGCGACAGTCACCGCGTACGGCCAGGTGCCGCCGCCGACGGTCAGCACCGCGGCGGCGAAGGCGAGCACCCAGTCCAGCGCGCCGCCGGATCCCAGCACCGGCACGGCCACCGCCACGAGCACGAGCGGCAGCAGCCGGGCCGGGACGAACGGCACCCCGGCGATCTTCTGAACGGCTGGCATGCCTGCACGGTAGGCGGCGTCCGCGCACCCCGCCTCCTCCCCGCGAACGAGACGCCCCCTCCGGACGGTCAGCCCGGGATCACCAGGCGGCGCCGCTCCCCCGGACCACGACGAGGTCCCGGGTCAGGTCGGCGAGACCGCGCCCGCCGCACAGGGTGAGCGCGTGGTCGAACTCGGCGCGCAGGGCCTCCAGCACTTCGCGCACCCCGTTCTCGCCGTCCGCGGCGAGTCCCCACAGCACCGGCCTGCCGACGCCGACGGCGCGCGCGCCGAGCGCCAGCGCCTTGGCGACGTCACCGCCCCGCCGGACGCCGCCGTCCACCAGCACCGGGATCCTGCCGTCGACAGCGTCCACAATGGACGGAAGGGCCTCCGCGGCCGCGGGCGCCGCGTCGAACTGGCGGCCGCCGTGGTTGGACACCAGCAGCCCGTCGACACCGGCGTCGACCGCGAGCACCGCGTCGTCCGGGTGCAGCACGCCCTTCAGCACGACCGGCAGGGCGGTCTGCTCTCGCAGCCACGCCACGTACTCCCAGGACACCTCGGGGGACATCTCGACATCGGACAGCGCGCCGGGCTCGCTGCCGGGGAGATCGCGCATGTTCTCCGCGGCGATGTCCGGCGGCAGGTCGCTGAACGGGTGGGTCCGCTCGCGCGCACGCCGCGCGAACACCGGGGAGTCGACCGTCACCACGAACGCCGAGCAGCCCGCCTCCTCCGCCCTGCGGACGAGGCAGGCCGTCACCTCGCGGGAGTTCTGCAGGTAGATCTGGAACCACACGGCGGCGTCGCGGTCCACCTCGCGCGCGGCGGCGGTCACCTCGGCGATCGGCACCGACGCGGCCATGCTGGAGGTCAGCACGGTGCCCGCGGCGGCCGCCGCGCGCGCCGTCGCCAGTTCGCCGTCGGGATGGGCGAGCTTGTGGAACGCGGTCGGCGAAATGAAGACCGGCATGCTCGCGCGCGCGCCGGGCAGCTCCACCGAGAGGTCCCGCTTGGCGCAGCCGCGGAGGATCCTCGGCCGCAGCGCGAGCCGGTCGTAGGCGCGGGGGTTCTCCCCGAGCACGACCTCCTCGCCCGCTCCGCCCGCGAAGTAGTCGTAGTGAACCGGTTCGAGCACGTCCTTCGCGCGCTGGCGGAGCCGCTCCAGCGCGGGGATCACCCGCCAGCCCTCGCCGTCCCGATCCTCACCCGCGACAGCGCCCGGCGCGCCTTCTCCCTGTTCCATTCGTTCTCCCAGTTCTCTCGCGACACACGACCCGCCGAGGTCTTCGCGCGGGTGGCTCCGGCACGGTACTCCAGAGGATCGGGCACGGTAGGGTCTTGGGCTCGGAGCAGCAGAGGGGGAACTCCGATGTCCTTGGCACTGCGCCTGGCCGGCGCGCGCAGACGTGCCCAGATCGTCGCGGCGCGTCGCAACGACGCGATCTGCCGCACGGTCGACCCCGTCGAAACGGAAGCGCGGCTGTCGGTGATCCTCGACGCCGCCGTGCGGCACCTCGGCGATCGCCACCCGGTCACGCTGAACACGCGGTGCGTGCTCGGCGCGGTGCGCCACCTCGGGCCGCGGTGGCGGGAGGCCGAGGACACGATCGGCGAGGCGATCGCGGGTTTCGACCCGGCCGTGCCGGTGGAACGGTTCTGGCAGTGGCACGCCAGGACGACGCTGGTGAGCGTGCGGGCGTGGAGCGGAGACGCGGCGAAAGCCGTCGAAGAGCTGCGTGCGCTGGCCGACGACGCGAAGCGGGAATGGGGCCCCACGCCGCACTGCGACGTCAAGCTCGGCCTGGCGCTGGTCGAGGCCCACGAGTTCGAGGAGGCCGTCGCACTGCTGACGAAGGCCGCCGCCGAACTCGACGAGGTGCAGTCCGGCGAAGCCTTCGCCGAGATCGCCCGCGAAGCGGTCCGGCTCGGCGAGGTCCCCGGCCGCCGCGGGGTCGCGGCCACGCACCGGCTGCGCATGGCGGCACGGCTGGGCGTGGCGGTCGCGCTGAGCCATCAAAGCGGCCGGCAGGACGCCGCCGAGGCCGAGTTCCGCGCGCTGCTGGCGGCGCCGGGCATCCCGGTGCCCGGCGTGCTCGAATGCCACCGCGGGCTGGCCAGGCTGTCGGCGCGCCGGGGCGACCGCGCGGTGGCCGCCGGCGCGCTCGAACGCGTTGCCGAGGGATGGCGGGCGATCGGCGGCGACGACCACCCGCGCACCCGCGCGGTGGAAGAGGAACTGGCCTCGCTCAGGCAGTGACCTCGCTCAACCCGTGACCTCGCTCAACCGGTGACCTCGTTCAGCTTCCCGGTCGCGACGTCGAACACGAACCCGCGCACCGAATCCTTCTTCGGCACGAACGGGCTGTTCCGGATGCGGCCGATAGACTGGCGCACATCGGCTTCCAGATCGCCGAACGCCTCGGCGGCCCACGGCGGCCTGATCCCGGTGTCCTCCTCGATCGACCGCTTGAACTCGTCGTCGGTGAAGGTGAGCATGCCGCAATCGGTGTGGTGCACCAGAATGATCTCCTCGGTGCCGAGCAGCCGCTGGCTGATCGCGAGCGAGCGGATCTCGTCCTCGGTGATCACCCCGCCCGCGTTGCGGATGACGTGCGCCTCGCCCTCGTTCAGGCCGAGCGCGCCGTAGACGTTGAGCCGGGCGTCCATGCACGCGACGACGGCGACGTGCTTCGACGGCGGCAGGGGCAGCGGGCCCGAGAACCCTTCGGCGTAGCTGGCGTTGTTCGCGAGCAGTTCGTCCGTGGCGGTCATTCGCGCTCCTCGGCGTTGGGGGCCTCCAGTGCATCGCGGTATGCGCATGCGGGCAACGGCGCCCACCTGGTGAACGTGATCAAGGTCAAATATTTGTGGACACACAACTGTTGTGCGTGCACAATCGACGCCATGAGCGCGAACGCGACGGAAGTCTGGGGCAAGCTGGTCTCAGTGGTGATGGACAGCAGGGGCGACTGGCGCCGGTCCGTCTCCGAAGCCACCGGACTGCCCTTCACCAGGGTGCGCGCGCTGAAACGGCTCGGCGCACCCCGCACGATGGCGGACCTCGCCGAGAGGATGGGCGTCGACGCCCCCGCCGCCACGGTCGCCGTCAACGACCTGGAGGAACGCGGGCTCGTGCTGCGCCGCCCGCACCCGGACAACCGGCGCGCCAAGCTCGTCGAACTGACCCCGGCGGGCAGGCGCGTCCTCGCCACCGTGCACGCCGTCGCGGACCGGCCCCCCGCGGGACTGGCAGCGCTGGGCGAGGACGACCTCGCCGCGCTCGCCGCCCTGCTGGACCGGATCACCGCGCAATGACACCGAAACCCGCACACCTTGGGGGACCCTTGCTCAGTCGCCGCCACCGGCTGCTCGTACTAGCCATCTGCTGCATGAGCCTGTTCATCGTCGGGCTCGACAACACCATCGTGAACCTCGCGCTGCCGTCGATCCAGCGCGACCTGCACTCGCCGCCGACCGGTCTGCAGTGGACGATCGACGCCTACACCGTGGTGATCGCCAGCCTGCTGATGCTGTCCGGCTCGACGGCCGACCGGTTCGGGCGCCGCCGCGTCTTCCAGCTCGGCCTCGTCCTGTTCGGGCTCGGCTCGCTGCTGTGCAGCATCGCGCCGAGCACCGGCACGCTCATCGCCTTCCGGATGGTCCAGGCGATCGGCGGCTCGATGCTCAACCCGGTCGCCATGTCGATCATCACGAACACCTTCACCGACCCGCGCGAACGGGCGCGGGCGATCGGCGTGTGGGGCGGCGTGGTCGGGCTCAGCATGGCGCTGGGCCCCGTCGTCGGCGGCGCGCTCGTCGACGCGGTCGGCTGGCGCTCGATCTTCTGGCTCAACGTGCCGGTGTGCGTGCTCGCGATCGTGCTCACCGCGGTGTACGTGCCGGAGTCGAAGGCGCCGCACCCGCGCCGCTTCGACCCGGTCGGCCAGGTGCTGGTGATGGTCCTGCTCGCATCCCTCACCTACGGCGTGATCGAAGGGCCGGGAATGGGCTGGGGCTCCCCGGAAATCGTCGCCTGCTTCGCCGCCGCCGTGCTTTCGGCCGTGGCACTGGCCTTCTACGAGCGACGCCGCCACGAGCCGTTGCTCGACACCCGCTTCTTCCGCAGCGCGCCGTTCAGCGGCGCCACCCTCATCGCGATCACCGGGTTCGCCGCGCTCGGCGGGTTCCTCTTCCTCAACGCGCTGTACCTGCAGGACGTGCGCGGCCTGTCACCACTGCACGCGGGCCTGTACACGCTGCCGATGGCGGTGATGACCGGGATCTTCGCGCCGCTGTCCGGCCGGGTCGTCGGGTCGAGGGGACCGCGCCTGCCGCTGCTGGTCGCGGGCGCCGGGATCACGCTGTGCGCGGTATTGCTGTCCACATTGGACACCGATACCCCGGTCTGGCAGCTACTGCTCGCCTACCTGGCGTTCGGCATCGGGTTCGGCATGCTGAACGCGCCGATCACCAACGCGGCGGTGTCCGGGATGCCGAGGGCGCAGGCCGGGGTCGCCGCGGCGGTCGCGTCGACGAGCCGTCAGATCGGCGCGTCGCTCGGGGTCGCCGTGCTCGGCGCCGTCGTCACCGCGCGGATCACGCCGTCGCGGGGTTTCGCCGAAGCGAGCCACCTCGGCTGGTACATCATGGCGGGCTGCGGCGTCGCGGTGCTCGTGCTCGGGCTCGCCAGCACCAGCGGGTGGGCGCTGCGCACCGCGTCCGCCGTCGCGGCGAGCGAAGAGGCACCACGGGAAAAGGCGCTGCGGTGAGCCGCGCGGCCGCCCCCGGGCCACGGGGGCGGCCGCGCGAACCGCTACTCCCCCGCGTTGGCGGGCACCGGGATTTCGGCGAGTCCGGTCAGCGCCTGCGGCAAGGGATCGTGGTGCAGGACGCCGAGGCGCTGGGTGGCGCGGGTGAGGGCGACGTAGAGTTCGGCCGCGCCTCGGGGCCCGTCGGCGAGGATCCGCTCCGGATCCACGACCAGCACGGCGTCGAACTCCAGCCCCTTCGTGTCCGAGGCCGCCACCGTGCCCGGCACCCCCGGCGGCCCGATCACGACGCTGGTGCCCTCGAGACCCGCCTCGGCCCGCTCGAACTCCTCGATGGCCGCGGGCAGCTCGTCCTCGGTCACCCGCCTCGACCACGGCCGGACACCGCACGCGCGGACCGACTCCGGCGGCTCGACACCGGGTGCGAACTCGGCGAGCAGCGCGGCGGCGACGGTCATGATCTCCGCCGGGGTGCGGTAGTTCACCGACAGCGACCGGTAGAGCCAGCGGCCTGGCACGTACCGCTCCAGCATCGCGCCCCACGACCTCGCCCCCGCTTCCGACCGCCGCTGAGCGAGGTCGCCGACCACCGTGAAGGACCGGCCGGGGCAGCGCCGCATCAGCACCCGCCAGTCCATTTCGGACAGTTCCTGCGCCTCGTCGACGACCACGTGCCGGTAGGTCCAGTCCCGGTCCGCGGCCGCGCGTTCGACGAGGGTGCGGGTGTCGTCCCTGACGAAGCGGTCGGCCAGTTCCTCGGCGAAGAGCAGGTTTTCCGCGGCCAGCATGACGTCCTCGTCCATTTCCTCGCGGTCCAGCTTCATGATTTCCATGACGCCTTCGGCGTATTCGGCCTTGGCCCTGCGTTCCCGTTCGGCGGCCCGGTCCGCCGCTTCTTCCGCGGTCTTGTCGAAGCCGAGCAGGTCGACGAGTTCGTCCAGCAGCGGGATGTCCGACACCGTCCAGGCATCGCCGTCGGCACGCCAGAGCGCCTGGCCGGCGCCCGCCGCCCGCAGCCGCTCGCTGGAGGAGTACAGCGATGCCAGCAGCTCTTCCGGGGTCAGCAGCGGCCAGAGTTCGCCGAGCGCGGCGAGGAACTTCTCGTCCTGCGCGAGCTCCCTGAGCAGGCCCGCCCGCATGTCCTCCCATTCTTCGCGGTCGTCCCTGGTCAGCCAGCCCTTGCCGATCCGGCCGATCGCCCGCTCGGTGAGCACGTAGGTGACGATCTCGGTGAACACCGCGCGAGCCTCGTTGTGCGGCAGGCCGCTGTCGCGCGCCTCCTGCCTCGCCCATTCCGCGGTCCCGGCGTCGATCCGCACCGTGACGTCCTTCAGCTGGATCGGCAGCGGCTCCGCGGGCAGCCGCTGCCGGTCGGCGACGGCCGCCGCGAGCACGTCCAGCATCTTCAGCGAACCCTTGAGCCGCGCGGCTTCCGGTGCGTCCTCGGCGGTGACGCTCAGCTCCGGCACGAGGTCCCCCGGGGTCATGAACACCACGTCGGACTCGCCGAGCGACGGCAGGACGCGGCCGATGTGGTTCAGGAACGACGGGTTGGGCCCGATCACGAGCACGCCGTGGCGTTCCATCCGCTCCCGCTGGGTGTAGAGCAGGTACGCGACGCGGTGCAGCGCCACCACGGTCTTCCCGGTGCCCGGGCCGCCCTCGATCACCAGCACGCCGGGGTGGTCGAGCCGGATGATCTCGTCCTGCTCGGCCTGGATCGTCGCGACGATGTCGCGCATCCCCTCGCCGCGGGGCGCGTTGACCGCCGCGAGCAGCGCCGCGTCCCCCTGCTCGCCCTCGGCGGGGCGGCCGAACACCTCGTCGGTGAACCCGGTGACCACCCGCCCGCGCATGTGCAGCTGGCGGCGGCGGCGCATGTTCTCCGGGGTCGCGGCGGTGGCCACGTAGAACGGGCGCGCCGCCGGTGCCCGCCAGTCGAGCAGCACCGGTTCGTAGTCGTTCTCCTGGTCGAAAAGGCCGATCCGGCCGATGTGGGAATGCTCGCCGGAAACGGTGTCGAGCCGCCCGAAGCACAGCCCGTTGTCGGCCACGTCCAGCCGTTTCATTTCCTTGGCCGACGCGCGGACCCGGACGTCCCGTTCCATGGGGGTGCCGCCGTCACCCCGCAGTGCCGCCGTGTATTCACCCCTGGCCCGTGCGCGTTCGGCGTCGAGCCGCGTGTAGAGCCCGGCCACGTAGTCCCGCTCGGACCGCAATTCCGCTTCGTACCCCTGAGTTGACACATGCCCCTCGCAGCAGCTAAACTGATATTAGGTTCGGCGGACTTTCCATTGTTGCCTGGAAAGCACGTCGATTTTTTATTGTCCCCCTTTTGTCAAGTCCCGCTCGGCGAAACGCCGTTGCCGTCGATGTCCGGGGCTGTTCCGCGCGACGTTTCGCGCGGGCGGAACAGCATCCGTTCCGCCCGCGCCATGGCCGCTCCCCACGGCCGGGGTCAAGCCGAATAGAGGTCCTCGATCCGGTCCGCGTAGCGGGTCGCGATCGGCTTGCGCCGCAGCTTCATGGTCGGCGTCACCTCGTCGCCGCCGGGCTCCCACACGTCCGGCAGGAT
This sequence comes from Amycolatopsis minnesotensis, assembly GCF_039529815.1. Lineage (NCBI taxonomy): Bacteria > Bacillati > Actinomycetota > Actinomycetes > Pseudonocardiales > Pseudonocardiaceae > Amycolatopsis > Amycolatopsis minnesotensis. The sequence goes on from NZ_BAAANN010000010.1 coordinate 269,461, forward strand.
CGCGGTCTTCTTGACCTGCTCGACGCGCGCGAGCTTCCCGTTCGCCCGCCCGACCGCGTCCTCGACCATCGCGACCACTTCGGGATCGGCGGCGAGCGCGGCGGGCGAGGCGTCGGGCAGGCCGTGTTCGGCCGCGTGCGCGGCGCACGCGTCGGGGTCGAGCGTCACCAGCGCGACGACGTAGGGCCGCCGGTCGCCGACCGCCAGCACCGATCCGATCAGCGGGCAGCCGACCTTCACGGCGTTCTCGATGTTGCTCGGGGACATGTTCTTGCCCGCGGCGTTGATGATCAGTTCCTTCTTGCGGTCGAGGATGCGGACGTAGCCGTCCTCGTCGATCGCACCGATGTCCCCGGTGTGCACCCAGCCCTCGGCGTCGACGGTCTCCGCGGTCTTCTCCGGGTCGCCGCGGTAGCCCTTCATCACGATCGGGCCGCGCACGAGCAGTTCCCCGTCCTCGGCCACGCGCACTTCGACGCCGTCGAGCGGGGTCCCGACGGTGCCCACGCGGATCTTGCCCGGCCGGTTCACGGTGGCGACCGCGGTCAGCTCGGTCATGCCCCACGCCTCGCACACGCCGATCCCGAGCGCCAGCATGAACTCGTGCGCCTCCGGCTCGATCGGCGCGGCGCTGGACGCCGCCACGTTCACCGCGTCCAGCCCGAGCGCGGCGCGGATCCGGGAAAGCACCAGCCGCTCGGCGATCCGGTGCCGGATCCGCAACGGGAGCGGGACCGGTTTTCCGCCGAGCCGGGCCACGCGCTGCCCGACACCGATCGCCCACGCGCCGAGCCGCTTCTTCAGCGGGCTCTTCTCGGCGGCGAGCTTCGCCTCGACACCGGCTTTGACCTTGTACCAGATCACCGGCACGCCCATGAACAGCGTCGGCCGCACGTCGGTCAGCGCGGCGAGCACCTCCTTGGGGTTCGCCACCGTGGTGATCTGGACGCCGGCGAGCAGGTTCCCCCAGTGGCACACCCACCGGTTCGCGGCGTGCGCGTCGGGCAGGTAGGACACCACCCGGTCCTCGATGTCGACATCCATCACCTCCTGCGCCGCGTCCACGTTCGCGATCAGGTTGGCGTGGGTGATTTCGACGCCCTTCGGCGGCCCGGTGGTGCCCGAGGTGTAGACGATCGTGAGCACGTCGCCCGCGTCCACCGCGCGCCACGAAGCGGCGAAGTCGTACCCCGGCGCGGGCGAGTTCTCCAGCTCCGCCAGCGAAAGCACGCTCTCGTGCTCGCCGTCGACGCAGACGATGTGCTCGATGTCCCCGGCGCGGGCGGCCGTTTTGACCGCGTCCAGGAACTGCGTCTCGCACACCACCACCCGGTTCCCCGCGTTGCCGAACAGGTACTGGATCTTCTCGGGCGGGTTGGTGTTGTAGATGGAAAACGGCGTCGCGCCCGCGTGCAGCGCCGCGGTGTCCACCAGGTGGAACTCCGGGCAGTTGGTGAGCATGATGCCGACCGTGTGCCCGCGGCCGACCCCGAGCCCGGCGAGCCCCGCCGCGATCCGCTCCACCCGTTCGCCGTAGTCGCGCCAGGTGAGCACGGTCGTGTCGCCCGGTGTCCTGATCGCGACCCGGTCCGGGTGGGCCGCGACGAGGGACTGGAACGACTCACACAGCGTCTTCGGGGCGGGGTTCGGCACGCGCGTCTCCTGGGCCGGTCGGTGAAGGTGCCCGCAGTGCGGGAGAACGCACAATCTACTGCCCGGTACCACCCCGCGTCATGATCAGCTCGACGGCATACCCGTCGCTCAGCGCGTGTCGCGGCTGAGCCACCACCGCGCCTGCCAGAGCCCGGCCGCGGCGGCGGCGCCGGGCAGGGCGGTCCACAGCCACCACGGCTCCTCCGCGCTCCCGCTGAACACCATGACCAGCGCCCACACCACGACCTGGACGGCGGTCAGCGCGAAGGTCGCCACGGCCACCAGCCTCGCCGCCGCGAGCAGGTCGACGGGCACGATCGCGCCGGGTGCCGCCGGAACCGTGCCGCGCAGATCGCCCCGCGTCCTCGCGGTGGCCAGGCGCGCGTACCGGTCCGCCGCCTCGCCGTCGGTGAGGTGACCCGCGGTGCGCGCCTCCCCGATCCGCCCGCTCACCACGGCCCGGTCCGCGGCCGACAGCGGCAGTTCGGTGAGCCAGTCCGGTGAACGCACGCCGGTCCCCTTTCCGTCGGCAGCCGAGATTAATAGTGTATTGCACACACAGTTCATCGGCGGTGGCGCGATGCGGAAGGATGGCGGTGATGACGGAGAACGACCCGAAGCTCCCGCCGGGGCTCGCGCTCGCCTGGGGTGTCACGCCAGGGCCCCGGCGCGGCCCGAAGCCCGCGCACACCGTAGACGACGTGGTGCGGGCCGGGATCGAAGTAGCCGACGCCGACGGGTTCGGCGCGGTGTCGATGCCGAGGATCGCCCGTCACCTCGGGCTCACCCCCAACGCGCTCTACCGGTACGTCCGGTCGCGCGACGAGCTGCTCGTCCTGCTCGCGGACACCGCGTGGGGCCCGCCCCCGGATTCGGTCGCCAAGACCGGGAACTGGCGTGAAGCCATGACCGTGTGGACGCACGCCTTCCTCGACCGCCTCGGCGTCCACCCGTGGCTGCTGGACGTGCCCGTGCGCGGCGCCCCGAGCACGCCGAACCTGCTCGGCTGGGCGGAGGTGTTCCTCGACGGGGTGGCCGATTCGGGGCTCAGCGCCGCCGACGCGCTCGGGGCGGCCATGCTGCTGGACAACTACGCGCGCGGCACCGCGGCGCTCGATCGGGACCTGCGCCAGCAGGCCCCGCCGCTCGCCCAGCCGGAGGTGCTCGAGTTCCTCCTGCCGCGGATGGCCGAACGCGGGCTCCCGGTCATGGCCTCGGTCTACGGCGGTGGCGGTTACGACGACGCCGAACTCCCCGACGCCGACGTCGAGTTCGGCCTCAACCGGATCCTGGACGGCATCCAGGCCCTCGTCGACCGCACCTAGATGTATTGACCATGGAGGTTGGGTACGGGGCGACACGTGATCGGATGATCTTGGTGTGAGGAGGGCCTCCGGGTTCGGTGTGGATTGCGACATCTGCA